>NZ_JBWKZU010000046.1:0-43561 GCF_059424825.1 Acidovorax sp. GW101-11A03
CCCTGGCCCATGCAGCGCCGGATGTACCCCCCGAGAAGTACACCGAGCTGGGCAACCGCTACCGCTTTCACTACATCCAGCACCAGGACGACCTGAGCCTGTTCGAGGGCGTGCTGCCTCTGCTGAACGACCTGCGCGAGCGTGGCCACCTGTTGGCCGTGGCCACCGGCAAAAGCCGGCGCGGGCTGGATGAGGCGCTGCATTCGGTGGATTTGCGCGGTGTGTTCGACGGCTCCCGCACCGCCGACCAGACCGCTGGCAAGCCCCATCCGCTGATGCTGCAGGAGCTGATGGCCGAATTTGACGTGGTGCCCGAGCGCCTCTTGATGATTGGCGACACCACCCACGACCTGCAGATGGCGGTCAACGCGGGCTGTGCGAGCGTGGGGGTGAGCTATGGCGCCCACGAGCCCGATGCCTTCCACGCGCTGAACCCGCTGTCGGTGGTGCATTCGGTGCGCGAGCTGCACGACTGGCTGCTGCAGCATGGCTGAGAAGGTGTGAACGAATCCGCCATGTCCACGCCCCCCGAACAATCCCTTCCCCTGTGCAACAGCGCCGACCTGGTCGATGGTGGCCGGGCGGTGGCATTTGATGTGCGTTATGCGGGGCAGACCTGCCGCGCCTTTGCCATCCGCTACCGGGGCGTGCCCCATGCCTACCTCAACCGCTGCACCCATGTGGCGATGGAGATGGACTACCAGGAAGGCCATTTTTTTGATGACACCGGCCAATGGCTGCTGTGCTCCACCCATGGGGCGGCCTACCTGCCCCACACGGGCCAGTGTGCCGGCGGCCCCTGCCGGGGCGGGCTGGTGAAAATTGCTTTGTCAGAAAGCGATGGTGTGGTGCACTGGCATACTGCCCACCACCTGCAGCCCGTGGAGTTCTAGACAATCCAGATGGAAAGCCTGGACTCACGCCATCTGCCACCCGCCGCCTGTGTGGGGGCGCCGGCCGCAGTGGTGCAGTGCCCAGGACACAAGACATGACCGACCCCCAATCGCCCGGACCCTCGGGCTTTGACCCCAAAAGCAACCCCGCGCCCGACCTGTGGGCGCAAGCAGCTACAAATTCAGGAGCATCTGTGAGCGACCCATCGCGTGAACCTGGCTGGGAACGCGCCACGCTGGAAAAGCTGGCCTTCTCCGCCCTCCAAGAACAACGCAGCGCCCGCCGCTGGAAGATCTTCTTCCGCCTGGCCTGGCTGGTGTTGATTGCCGCCGTCGCCTTCACGGCGCTGCGCCAGGCATCGCCCAGCGCCAGCAAAAGCACGCCCCACACGGCGGTGGTGGACATCAAGGGCGAGATCGCCAGCGGCGCCGAGGCCAGCGCCGAATTTGTCGTGGCCGCCATGCGCAGCGCGCTCGAAGACGAAGGCTCGCAGGCGCTGGTGCTGCTCATCAACTCGCCCGGTGGCAGCCCGGTGCAGGCGGGCATCATCAACGACGAGATCATTCGCCTCAAGGCCAAGCACAACAAGCCGATCTACGCCGTGGTCGAGGAAACCTGCGCCTCGGCGGCCTACTACATTGCCGCAGCCGCCGACGACATCTATGTGGACAAGGCCAGCATCGTGGGCAGCATTGGCGTGCTGATGGACGGTTTTGGCTTCACTGGCACCATGGAAAAGCTGGGCGTGGAGCGTCGCCTGCTCACTGCGGGAGAGAACAAGGGTTTCCTTGACCCCTTCAGCCCGCAGACCGAAAAGCAGCGCGCCTACGCGCAGACCATGCTCGACCAGATCCACCAGCAGTTCATCGCCGTGGTGAAAGCAGGCCGGGGCGACCGACTCAAGACCACGCCCGACACCTTCAGCGGCCTGTTCTGGACCGGCCAGCAGGCCGTGGAAATGGGCCTGGCCGACAAGCTGGGCAACCTGGACTACGTGGCGCGCGAAGTGGTCAAAGCCGAAGACATCATCGACTACACCCGCCGCGACAACGTGGCCGAGCGCCTGGTCAAGCGATTTGGTGCTGCGATTGGTGTGGGTGCGGTGAGGTCACTGTCACTGGCGGGCCCTCAGCTGCGCTGACCGCCTCCCACCCGGCCTGGTGGCCGATGGCAGAAAAAATGCCCCGGATGGAGTTTCCATTCGGGGCATTTTGCGTATGGGTTGCTGGTCTGGGTGGCACGGACGGCGTCTTCAGCTGTCTACCCCACCCGCCTTGCGCTGGCGTGATCCGTCTTCCAGGATGGCGTCGTCTGCAGTCAGCTTGCCGGTGTCATCCCACTGCTTGCGCGCCGTGAGCCGGGTGCGCCCTCGGCCGTCGGGGTCGGAATACTGCTCTTCCAGCGCCAGGCGGCCGTTGTCGTGGAAGGCCTGCTGGGTGCCCACAGGCCACTGGTCGGCGTTGAGCTGCTCGCGCCGGGCCAGTTTGCCGTCGTCGCGGTACATCTCGCGCAGCAGGCGGGCGTCCTTGCCGGTGCCGCTCCAGGCGCTGCGCTCGCGCACTGCGCCGTTCAGGTACCAGCGCTCCACCTGCACCTCGCGGCCCTCGGCAAAGCTGCGCTGCTCGATGAGCTGGCCCGACGCGCCATAGCGTTTGGCGCTCAGCAATTGGCCGCGCGTGTCCCGCAGCGTGCGGTCGTCCGGCGCGAAGACACGCTCCTCGCGCAGCACGCTCTTGCCGCCTTCGGTAGTGAAGCTTCTGTGCACCCGCCGGCCGTCCACCACCAGTTGCTGGGCAGAGACGATGCCGTCGGTGGTCCATTCGGTGGCGCTCAACAGTCGGCCCTGGTCGTAGCGCAGTTGCGCCGACCGCGTGCCGCTTTCGGCAAACAGTGGGGTGTCGGCGGCGCCATCAAAACCGCAGAGCTTGCGGTCCTCGGGCAGCACGCTGGTGCGCGGGCACAACAGGCGCGCTGGCTGGCCCTTGCTGGTGTACTCCACGTAAAAAAGCTCCTGCCCCTCGCCGTGAAAGGACACGCGCTCCACCCGGCCTGAGGTATCGAAGCGCCGCACCGCGCCCTGGGTGCGGCCGTTGTCGGCGGTTTCCTCGCGGCGCACCTGGCCGTTGGGCCAGAACTCCGCCACCCGGCCGTGGCTGTTGCCGCGCTCGTTCACGCTGCGTTCGCGCTGCAGGCGGCCTTCGCGGTCGAACATGCGCTCCAGGCCCATGAACTTGCCGTTCTGCAACTGCTGCTCGCGCTGCACATGGCCGGTGTTCTCGTCACGGCAGCGCACCAGGCCGGACTGGCCTGCGGTCTCGGCACCGTTGGAAATATTGATCGCCTTGCCATTCAATTCACAACGAATAATGGCCTCTGCGCTCGTTCCATAAGCGCTGATGGCTATCAAAAATATAGCAAAAGGGTAGGAATGCTTTGCCATGCTAGCGGCCTAGTGCAAACACGACCGGGGTGCGGTTGTCGGGCGGTGCGGGTTGCTGGCGCCATTGCCGCACCAGCTGGCTGTGGATGCGTGCCTCGGGCAGTGTCAGCCCGCTGGCCAGCGCCAGGCGCGTGTGGGGCTGCAGCGTCTGCACCAGGGCTTGCCACAGGGCGGGGTTGCGGTAGGGGGTTTCGATGAACAGCTGGGTCTGGCCCGTGCGCAGCGCGATGCTCTCCAGCTCCTTGATGCGCTGGGTGCGCTCCTGGCCGTCCTGAGGCAGGTAGCCCACAAACGCGAAGTTTTGCCCGTTCAGCCCACTGGCCGCCAGGGCCAGCAGCAGCGACACCGGGCCCACCAGGGGGACAACGGGGATGCCCAGGTCGTGCGCGGCGCGGACCACTGACGAGCCCGGGTCGGCCACAGCAGGCATGCCCGCTTCACTGACCAGGCCGATGTCGTGCCCGTTCAGTGCTGCCGCGAGCAGCGGGCGGGCGTCGAACGGGGCCGAGCCCTTGTCGCCGTGGTCGCCCTTCTTGTGGACTTCGCGCGGCAGCTCGGTGATCTGCTGCTGCTGCAGGGAGGCGGCCAGGGGGTGCAGTGCGTCGATGCGCTTGAGGTAGGCGCGTGTGCTCTTGGCGTTTTCACACACCCAATGGGTCAGGCGTGCGGCCGTCTGCAGCGTGGCTGCGGGCAGGGCGTCCTGCAGCGGGGCCTGGGTGTCGCAGCCAAAGTCGAGGGGGGCGGGGACCAGGTACAGCGTGCCGGTTTTCGCATTCATCGTTGGCCTCCATAGCGCTGCGCAGTGTCCGGTGCCGGAGAAACTGACGCGGTGCAGGCCAGCGCACCCGTGGAGCTGGCTTGGTCAGACCACTGGGTGTGTCTCCTTCCCGAAGGGGAGGGGGAGGGCGCGAAGCGACTCAGGGGGTGCTTCATCACGGCAGCACCAGCCCTGCAGCGCGCAGCATGCGGCAGGTGCGGATCAGCGGCAGGCCAATGAGGGCCGTGGGGTCGTCGCTGTGGATGGCGTCGAGCAGCGCAATGCCCAGGCCTTCGCTTTTGGCGCTGCCCGCGCAGTCGTAGGGCTGCTCGGCGCGCAGGTAGCGCTCGATTTCTTCATCGGACAGGGCGCGGAACCGCACTTCCACGGGGGCCAGTTCCACCTGTTCAAAACCCGTGGCAGCACACACCACGGCCACGGCGGTCTGGAAGACCACGGTCTGGCCGCTCATCTGGCGCAATTGCTGCACGGCGCGTTCGTGCTGGCCCGGCTTGCCCAGGGGCTCTCCCGCGAGGTCGGCCACCTGGTCGGAGCCAATCACCACGGCCCCGGGGTGCTGCTGCGCCACGGCGCGCGCCTTCGCCAGCGCCAGGCGCAGGGCCAGATCGCGCGGGGTTTCGCCGGGCAGGGGGGTTTCGTTCACATCCGGGGCTGCGACCTCGAAAGGCAGGTTCAGCCGCTCTAGCAATTCACGCCGGTAGCGCGAGGTGGAGCCCAATACCAGAGGGCGTTGCTGGGGGGGGGATTGATGCATGCGCCGATTCTCTTACACTGCCGCCATGACCAAGGAATTCTCCCCGCAGCGCCTGGACGTGAAAGCCTTCGCACAGGCGGGCGGTCGGCTGGCGGGCCACGACTCGCTGCTGAAGTACGAACGCCTGGCCCAGGAGGCCAAGGGCCTGCACCCCGACCTGCTGGTGGACTGGGAGGCCGTGGGCGAAGTGCGTACCGCGCTGGGTGGCATGGGGCAGGTGTGGTTGCACATCAAGGTGCGCGCAAGTTTCCCTATGGAATGTCAGCGCTGCATGACCCCCGTGGACGTGCCGCTGGAGGTGGACCGCGAGTTCCGTTTTGTGGCGGACGAAGCCACCGCCGAGGCGCTGGACGACGAGAGCGAGGAAGACCTGCTGGCCCTCAGTCGCGAATTCGACCTGCACGAACTCATCGAGGATGAGCTGCTGATGGCCTTGCCCGTGGTGCCCAAACACGATGAATGCCCCACGGCTGTGCCGCTGGCCTCGTCCGACGATGATTTTGAAGAAGCGAACGCCGAAAAGCCCAATCCTTTTGCCGCGCTCGCCGGGCTGCGCAAGGATCCCAAGGGGTGATTGGCTGACCCAAAAATCATTTGGGTTATAATCGTGGGCTTCACGCGAATCCCATCGTGTCTTTTGGGCTGATCGCGTTTTTACCAACCTACTCAAGATCAGGAGCCATCATGGCCGTTCAGCAAAACAAAAAGTCCCCTTCCAAGCGCGGCATGCACCGCTCGCACAATGCCCTGAACGTGCCAGGCATTGCTGTGGAACCCACCACCGGTGAAACCCACCTGCGTCACCACATCAGCCCCAACGGTTTCTATCGTGGCCGCCAGGTGCTGAAGAACAAGTCTGAAGCCTGATTTCAGCACCCATCAAGGCCCGCAACTACGTCGCGTAGTGCGGGCCTTTGTTTTGACCGTCGTATTTTTCTTCCGGCCCCATCTGCTGGCCGGACAAGTCGCCCATGATCACACTGGCTGTTGACTGCATGGGGGGCGACCATGGCCCCCGCGTCACGCTCGCGGCGTGCCGCCAGTTTCTCGAACACCATCCCGACGCCCGTTTGCTGCTTGTAGGTCTGCCGGCCAGCCTGCAAGCGTTTGCGCACGACCGTGCCGCCATCGTCCCCGCTTCCGAGGTGGTGGCCATGGATGATCCGGTGGAGGTGGCCTTGCGCAAGAAGAAGGACTCTTCGATGCGCGTGGCCATCCAGCAGGTCAAGGACGGCGCGGCATCGGCGGCGGTTTCGGCGGGCAACACCGGCGCGCTGATGGCCATCGCCCGCTATCTCCTCAAGACGCTGGATGGCATTGACCGTCCGGCCATTGCCACCCAGTTGCCCAACGCCACGGGCGGTGCCACCACGGTGCTGGACCTGGGAGCCAACGTGGACTGCTCGGCTGAGCATCTGCTGCAGTTTGCCGTGATGGGGTCGGCGCTGGTGTCGGCCCTTCAGGAGGGCGGGGAGCCCACCGTGGGCTTGCTGAACATTGGTGAAGAGGTCATCAAAGGCAGCGAAGTTATTAAAAAAGCGGGTGAATTGCTGCGATCTGCGGCCAGTTCCGGCGATTTGAATTTCTTTGGCAATGTCGAAGGCAATGACATTTTCAAGGGCACCGTGGACATCGTGGTGTGTGACGGTTTTGTTGGCAATGTCGCGCTCAAGGCCAGCGAGGGTGTGGCCTCGATGATCATTGGAGCGCTCAAGGCTGAGTTTTCTCGCCATATCTTCACGAAAATGGCGGCAATCATCGCTTATCCGATCCTAAAAGCGCTCATGAGGCGCATGGACTACCGTCGATACAACGGCGCGGCGCTGCTGGGCCTGCGCGGACTGGTGTTCAAGAGTCACGGATCGGCCGACGCGATGGCCTTCGAGCAGGCTTTGAACCGGGCGTATGATGCAGCCCGCAACAACCTGCTCGACCGTGTCCGGACCCGGATTGCGCATGCGGCGCCGCTTCTGGTGCCTGCAGATGCCCAGCCCCAGCCTGGCGTTGCGGCGACCGCACAATAATGAGACGTTATTCCCGTATTACCGGCACCGGCAGTTATCTGCCGCCCCGCCGGTTGACCAACGCCGATCTCGTGGCCGAACTGGGCCAGCGCGGCATCGAAACCTCTGACGAATGGATTGTGGAGCGCACCGGCATCCGGGCGCGCCATTTTGCGGCCCCCAATGTGGCCAGCAGCGATCTGGGTGTGGAGGCTGCTCGCAATGCCTTGCAGGCGGCCGGGCTGCAGCCGACGGATATCGACCTGATCATCGTGGCCACGTCCACGCCCGACATGGTGTTCCCTTCCACCGCTTGCATCTTGCAGAACAAGCTGGGGGCCAATGGTTGCCCGGCGTTTGATGTGCAGGCGGTCTGCAGCGGTTTTGTGTACGCGCTGTCGGTGGCAGATGCCATGATCCAGACGGGGGCGGCCAACCGCGCCCTGGTGATCGGCGCCGAGGTTTTCAGCCGCATCCTGGACTTCAATGACCGCACCACCTGCGTGTTGTTTGGTGATGGGGCCGGGGCTGTGGTGCTGGAGGCGTCCGAGACGCCGGGCATCCTGTCGAGCGACCTGCATGCCGATGGCAAACATGTGGGCATTCTGTGTGTGCCGGGCAATGTGTCGGGTGGCCAGGTGCTGGGGGATCCGCTCCTCAAGATGGATGGGCAGGCGGTTTTCAAGCTGGCAGTGGGGGTGCTGGAAAAGGCCGCCCATGCCGCATTGGCCAAGGCCGGGTTGACCGAGGCCGATATCGATTGGCTGATTCCGCACCAGGCCAACATCCGCATCATGCAGGGCACGGCCCGCAAGCTGAAGCTGTCCATGGACAAGGTGGTGGTCACCGTGGACCAGCATGGCAACACGTCTGCGGCGTCCATTCCACTGGCGCTCGACCATGCCGTGCGCTCCGGCCAGGTTCAAAAGGGTCAGACCCTGCTGCTGGAAGGTGTGGGTGGTGGCTTTACCTGGGGCGCTGTGCTCCTGAAGTTGTAGCTATCAGGCCAATGTGGACAGGCGGTAGCGCCAAATTTCTCTCAAATTTCTGGATTTTTTCATGACGTCTTTTGCATTTGTCTTTCCCGGACAAGGCTCCCAGTCCGTGGGCATGCTCGATGGGTGGGGCGACCACCCTGTGGTGGCGCAGACCCTGCAAGAAGCATCGGATGCCCTGGGTGAAGATGTGGGTGTCCTGATCAAAGAGGGCCCTAAGGAGGCGCTGGCGCTGACCACCAACACCCAGCCGGTGATGCTGGTGGCGGGTGTGGCGGCCTGGCGTGTCTGGCGTGCTGAGGGCGGGGCTGCCCCTGTGGCAGTAGCCGGGCATTCGCTGGGCGAGTATTCGGCCCTGGTGGCGGCCGGCGTGCTGACGCTGGCACAGGCGGCTCCGCTGGTGCGGCTGCGCGCTGCGGCCATGCAAGAGGCTGTGCCGGTGGGCACCGGCGCCATGGCCGCCATCCTGGGTATGGAAGCCTCCAAGGTCATCTCCGGGTGTGCCGAGGCGCTGGCATCGTTCGGGCCCGGCACCACCGAGGTCGTCGAGGCTGTCAATTTCAACGACCCTATCCAGACCGTGATCGCCGGAACCAAGGCCGGTGTGGACAAGGCCTGTGAAGTGCTCAAGGCGGCCGGCGCCAAACGTGCGCTGCTGCTGCCGGTGTCGGCCCCTTTCCACTCCAGCCTGATGAAGACCGCAGCGGAAAAGCTGCGTGTGGCGTTGGCTGGCGTGGCACTGGCCGCGCCCCAGATTCCAGTGCTCAACAACGTGGACGTGGCGGTGCAGCAGGACGCGGACGCCATTCGCGACGCGCTTTACCGTCAGGCCTTTGGCCCGGTGCGCTGGGTCGAATGCGTGCAGGCGCTGAAAGGCCGTGGCGTGACGCACATTGTTGAATGTGGCCCTGGCAAGGTGCTGGCGGGCCTGACGAAGCGCATCGACCCCGAACTGGTTGGCGCAGCATTGTTTGACTCGGCCACCCTGGCCGAAACCCGGGAGTTGTTGGCATGACGGAATCGACCCAGACAGCAGTGCAGGCAGCGCAAGTGGCGCTGGTGACCGGTGCATCGCGCGGCATCGGCGCGGCGATTGCCTTGGAGTTGGCTGCGCGTGGCTACCAGGTGGTGGGCACGGCCACCACCGACGAGGGTGCTGCGCGGATCAGTCAAGCGTTGGCGGCCTATCCGGGCTGCCGGGGTGCCAATCTGAATGTGAACGATGTGGCAGCGGTCGAGGCCTTGATGGACTCCATCGTCAAGCAGCAAGGCGGCCTGCACGTGTTGGTGAACAACGCTGGTATTACCCGCGACACCCTGGCCATGCGCATGAAGGACGACGACTGGGATGCGGTGATGGACACCAATCTCAAGGCTGTATTCCGCGTGAGCCGCGCCGCGATCCGTCCGATGATGAAGCAGCGTTTTGGGCGCATCATCAGCATCACCAGCGTGGTGGGTGCATCGGGCAATCCTGGTCAGGCCAACTACGCCGCCGCCAAGGCGGGTGTGGCGGGCATGACGCGCGCACTGGCCCGTGAGCTGGGCAGCCGCAGCATCACCGTGAACTGCGTGGCGCCTGGTTTTATCGAGACCGACATGACCTCCGTGCTGCCCGAAGATCAGCAAAAAGCACTCAATGCGCAGATCCCGCTGGGCCACATGGGCAAGCCTGCGGACGTCGCGCATGCGGTGGCTTACCTGGCTTCGCGCGAAGCAGGCTATGTGACGGGGCAGGAGTTGCACGTCAATGGCGGCATGTACATGTAATTAAGACAAGTTAACGCCGGTTCATCCGGACGGCGGGTCGTTTAGGGGCTTCTCCTTAAGCGGCTAGAATCGCGGATTCATTCACAACCCCCAGAGGGAAACCATGAGCGATATCGAAGCACGCGTCAAAAAAATCATTGCCGAACAACTCGGCGTGGAAGAGTCCCAAGTCACCAATGAAAAGGCCTTCGTGGCAGACCTCGGTGCCGACTCGCTCGACACGGTGGAACTGGTGATGGCTCTGGAAGACGAATTCGGCATCGAGATCCCGGATGAAGACGCCGAGAAGATCACCACGGTGCAAAACGCCATCGACTACGCCAATACCCACCAGAAGGCCTGAGCGGCGCCCTGCGCCTGACTCAAGCGATCAGCAGAAGGTTTTTACGCATGAGCCGTCGTCGCGTTGTCGTGACCGGCCTGGGTTGCGTCAGCCCCGTGGGTAACACGGTGGCCGATTCCTGGGCCAACCTCCTTGCCGGAAAGTCCGGCATTGATCTCATCACCAAGTTCGATGCGTCGAACTTCGCCTGCAAGATCGCGGGAGAGGTCAAAGGTCTTGACCTGGAGTCGTACATCAGCGCCAAGGATGCGCGCGCGATGGACACCTTCATCCACTTCGGCATTGCCGCCGCTGCGCAGGCCGTGCAGGATGCAGGCCTGCCCACGGGCGAGGCGCTCAGTGACGAGTTCGCCACACGCATTGCCTGTGTGATCGGTTCGGGCATTGGCGGCCTCCCGCTGATCGAAGACACCCATGCGGAACTGGCCAGCCGTGGGCCCCGGCGTATCACGCCGTTTTTTGTGCCCGCATCCATCATCAATATGGTGGCTGGTCATGTGTCCATGCGCTTCGGCTTCAAAGGGCCGAATCTGGCTGTGGTGACTGCCTGTACAACGGGCTTGCACTGCATCGGAGAAGCGGGCCGCATGATCGAATACGGGGATGCGGACGTGGTGGTGGCTGGTGGCACAGAGTCCACGGTGTCGCCGCTGGGCATTGGTGGCTTCGCCGCCATGCGCGCCCTGTCCACCCGCAATAATGACCCCCAGACTGCCTCCCGCCCCTGGGACAAGGACCGCGATGGTTTTGTGCTGGGCGAAGGCGCCGGCGTGATGGTGCTGGAAGAGTACGAACACGCCAAGGCCCGTGGCGCCAAGATTTACGCCGAACTCAGTGGCTTTGGCATGAGTGCGGATGCAGGCCACATGACGGCCCCCAACATGGATGGCCCCCGCCGTGCCATGCTCAGCGCCTTGCGCAATGCAGGCGTCAATGCCGACCAGGTGGATTACCTGAATGCGCATGGCACTTCCACTCCGCTGGGCGACATCAACGAGACCAACGCGATCAAGGCGGCCTTGGGTGCACATGCCTACAAGACCGTTGTCAGCTCCACCAAATCCATGACGGGCCATCTGCTCGGTGGTGCCGGGGGGATTGAAAGTGTTTTCACTGTGCTGGCCCTGCACGAGCAGAAGGTGCCTCCCACCATCAATCTGTTCAACCAGGATCCCGAGTGCGATCTCGACTACTGCGCCAACACGGCGCGTGACATGAAGATCGACGTGGCCGTCAAGAACAACTTCGGTTTTGGCGGCACCAACGGCACGCTGGTTTTCAAGCGCATCTGATCCTGCGGACTGCGTTTTCCATCGTGGCATCAATGCCCATGGACGCCATAGGTCGAGCTCGCAGAATGTCCGCCCCTTGTTCCGCAGGGTGGCGGGATGGCGCGTGCTGTGGCGCAGTTACAGCTTGACCTGCATGCCATGATCCGGCCCACACGGCGTGCGCCTGCAGTGTTGTACCCCGTGCGGCGCAGCATGGCCTTGGGCGCCGTTTTGGCGGTGTTGTTGTTTGCGGAGGCTGCGGTGCTGTGGGCCTTGCTCGCGGAAACAGCGACGCTATCCTGGATGTCTGCAAGCACTGCTATTGGCCTTTGGCTGGCGGCTGCGGCAGGTGCGGTGCATTTCTGGCGCCAGCAGTTCGTTGGATCCTTGCGCTGGGACGGGCAGGGGTGGGTTCTGGAAGGCGAGGGGCCTGAAAAAATATTCCGGGCACTTTCTGCACCGCCTGAAGTCCTTCTTGACCTGCAGGCCCATCTTTGGGTGTGTGTGTCTCCCTGGGGGCATCGCCGCACCTGGCTTTGGCTGGAGCGTGCGAGCCAGCCCGAGCGCTGGCTGGACATGCGCCGTGCGGTATATTCGCGCGCCGTACCAGGCGCTGACAACCCTGAAGCAAACGCCCCGGCCACGTCTGTGGGGCGTGAATCCTGAGTATCCATGACTGTAATTTCGCCTTCTCCCTCCGAAGACAGCGATCTCCACCTGGTGGAGCGCACGGTAGCGGGCGATCAGCGCGCTTATGAGTTACTGGTCATCAAGTACCAGCGCCGCATCGAGCGCCTGATAGGGCGGATGGTGCGCGACACCGATCTTGTCCAGGACATTGCCCAGGAGACCTTTATCCGCGCCTACCGGGCGCTGCATCAGTTCCGTGGGGATGCGCAGTTCTACACCTGGCTGTACCGCATTGCCGTCAATACCGCCAAAAAGGCGCTGATGGACATGAAGCGCAACCCGGTCATTTCAGAAAACGCCTTCCGAGGCAGCGAGGATGAGGATGAAACTTCCCGCCTCGGACATGAACTAACCAGCGACGAAACCCCCGAGACCGTTCTGGCCGCCCAAGAAATTGCGCAGGTGGTGAACGCGGCCATGGAGGCATTGCCCGATGACTTGCGCCAGGCGGTGACGCTGCGTGAGATTGAGGGTTTGAGTTACGAAGAGATCGCGGCGGCCATGGGATGCCCCATTGGCACAGTGCGGTCCCGGATTTTTCGGGCGCGCGAGGCTATCTCGGCCAAAGTGCGTCCTCTGCTTGAGAACCAGTCGGGCAAACGGTGGTGAGGTGATGGAATGAACAAGGCTGAAACAGGTATCAATGGACTGGCGGGCGGCTCTGTAGACCAAGGGATGGGCCATCGGGAGCGGCTGTCTGCGCTGGCCGATGGCCAACTTCAGGGTGAAGAGCTGAATGCTGCATTCGCGTACGCGGCGGACGACGAGGAAGGGGCCAAGACCTGGCAGCTGTACCACTTGGTGGGTGATGTGCTGCGTTCGGCGGACCTGGCGCAGCCTGCCAACCCGGCATTCATGGCCCGTTTGCGTGAACAACTGGCCCAGGAGGCGCTGCCTGAGCGCCCCCAGGTCCCGGTCCCCGTGGCAGTGGTTGCGGCCGGGCTGCCCGAGGCCGCCAATGCGTCTGTTTTCCGCTGGAAGATGGTGGCGGGCTTTGCCTCCCTGGCAGCGGTGGCGGCGATAGGTTGGACATCCCTGGCCAGTTTGCAAGGGGTAGGCCCTGCTGGGGCAGGGCCACAGATGGCGGCCGTGCCCGAGCGCAGCAGCCCGGCCCCAGGGGCTCCCGTGGTGGCTGTGGCCGACGCCGATGGGCAGCAGGTGATGCTGCGGGATCCCCGTCTGGATGAATTGCTGGCGGCCCACAAGCAGTTTGGCAGCACTTCGGCACTGCAGATGCCGGCGGGTTTTCTGCGCAATGCCACCTTTGAAACCCCTGGCCGTTGAGTTGGGAATAGGGATGCCTGCTCCAGGCGGTGAGATCGCGTGATGAACACATTGGGAGTGCTGGGCGCTGCTGAAGTCTTTCGCAATCGGTGGCTGATGTGGTGTGGGGCGGTGGTTGTGTGGGGCCTGGTGACATCGGTAGCCTTGGCTGCGGGCCCTGGCGGAGGCAATCCTGCTGCGTCTTCCTCGGAAGCAATATCGGTCCCTGCCGAGCGCGATGTGGCGCAGTGGATTGAGCGCATGCACAGTGCGCCCTGCCGCAAATCCTACGCCGGGGTGTTTGTGGTGATGTCGGCCAACGGGGCCATGTCCAGCTCGCGCATCTGGCACGCCTGCGACGGGCTCCAGCAGATGGAGCGGGTGGAGTCTCTAAGCGGCACGCCGCGCACTGTTTTTCGGCGCAACGATGAGGTGCGTACCTTTTTGCCGCAGGCGCGTGTGGTGCGCACGGATCGGCGCGATGCGGCCGGGCTTTTCCCGCGTGTGCCGGTGGTCAGTGGCACATCCACGGCCCAGTTTTATACCTCTCAGTTGATGGGCCAGGAGCGGGTGGCGGGGTTGGTGTCCGACGTGGTGTGGTTCAAGCCCCTGGATGCCCTGCGCTTTGGCTATCGCCTTTGGGTGGAGCGGGACACCGGGCTGGTGGTGAAGCTGCAAACCCTGGCCTTGGACGGGCGGGTTCTGGAGCAGGCTGCGTTTTCTGAGCTTGACTTGAATGCGTCGGTGCGGGTGGAGCAGCTCTCCCGCTCGATGGATTCGACAACGGGCTACAAGGTGGTCGCCCCCGCCGTTGTGAAGACGACGGCCCAGGCCGAGGGCTGGGTACTGCGGCAGCCGGTGGCGGGGTTCGTGCCTGTCAGTTGCCATCGCCGGGCGGTTTCTGGTGCAGACGATGCACAAAGTGTGCTGCAGTGTCTGTATTCCGATGGACTGGCTTCTGTGTCCTTGTTCCTGGAGTCCTTTGACCCGCAGCGCCACCCGGCGCAATCCCAGGTGTCGGGCATGGGCGCAACGCAGCTCCTGGCGCAGCGGGTGTCGCCGGATACCTGGGTAACCGCTGTCGGCGAGGTGCCCTTGCAGACGCTGCGCCTTTTTGCAGGACAGCTGGAGCGCGCCCGCTGAGCGGCGTCCGTCCTCGCGGGTTGTGAAAGCCCCTTTCTGGCCTTGTTGGCTCATGGAGAGGCGAAGAACCTGGGTCTTTGCCGGGAACCATTTGGCGGCACACTCTTCACAGTCACACCAAGTTGATGGACAGCATTTGCACAATTCACGAAAGGTCGAAGATGCCGAAGTTCGATGGAAGTAAGCTGCGCTCTGTAGCGCTCGCGTGCATGTTTGCAGGGGTGGCCAGCGCTGTGGCGCTGCCTCAGGCGGCGTGGGCCCAGCCAGCGGCCGTTGTCCGGGGGCTGCCGGACTTCACGGAGCTGGTGGACCAGGTGGGGCCGTCGGTGGTCAATATCCGCACGGTCGAAAAAGCATCCTCCCGCGCCGGCGCGAATGGCATGGATGAGGAGATGCTGGAGTTCTTCCGGCGTTTTGGTGTGCCCATTCCCAACCAGCCCCGCCAGCAGCGCCCCCAGAGACCGCAGCAGGAAGAGGAGCAGCAGCCACGGGGTGTCGGTTCCGGTTTCATCCTGACGGCGGACGGGTTTGTCATGACCAACGCCCATGTGGTGGATGGTGCCGATGAGGTCATCGTGACGCTCCCGGACAAGCGCGAGTTCAAGGCCAAGATTGTGGGCGCGGACAAGCGCACGGACGTGGCAGTGGTCAAGATCGAAGCCACGGGCTTGCCTGCGGTGAAGGTGGGAGATGTGAGCCGCCTGCGTGTGGGTGAGTGGGTGATGGCAATCGGCTCCCCTTTTGGGCTGGAGAACACCGTCACGGCGGGCATCGTGAGTGCCAAGCAGCGCGACACGGGGGATTATCTGCCGTTCATCCAGACCGATGTGGCGATCAACCCCGGCAATTCGGGCGGCCCGCTCATCAACATGCGCGGCGAGGTGGTGGGCATCAACAGCCAGATCTATTCCCGCTCAGGTGGCTTCATGGGCATCTCGTTTGCCATCCCCATGGATGAGGCCATGCGGGTGAGCGAGCAGTTGCGCGCATCGGGGCGTGTGACGCGTGGACGCATTGGCGTGCAGATTGGCGCGGTCACCAAAGATGTGGCCGAGTCCATTGGCCTGGGCAAGGCGCAAGGTGCGCTGGTCACGGGTGTCGAGGGCGGGTCGCCCGCCGACAAGGCCGGCGTGGAAGCCGGTGACATAATCACGCGTTTTGACGGCAAGCCCATCGAGAAGGTGGCAGACCTGCCGCGCCTGGTGGGCAATACCAAGCCCGGAAGCAAGAGCACGGTGACGGTGTTCCGTCGGGGAGCATCGCGTGATCTTGGCATCACCATTGCAGAAATCGAACCAGACAAGCCTGCTACCAAGCTGGCCGAGCGCGAGGAAAAGCCCAAGGCTTCTGCAGCCGCGCAACAGTTGGGGCTGTCGGTGACGGAACTGACGGACGCGCAGAAGAAGGAGTTCAAGCTCAAGGGCGGCGTGGTGGTGGCCGCTGCCACCGACGCTGCTGCCCGTGCGGGACTGCGCGAAGGGGACATCATTCTGTCGGTGGCCAATACCGAAATTTCGGGCGTGAAGGAGTTCGAGTCGGTGCTCGCCAAGGCCGACAAGAGCAAGTCCATCAACGTGCTGTACCGGCGCGGTGAGTGGGCCCAGTACGCCCTGATCCGGGCTGGTCGCTGACGCGGTGATGTCGGGAGAGGGCTGCCCAACACCGGGCTGATTCCCCTCTTCCTTGATCGGGCCTTTGGGCGATAGATTTAATTTTCGGCTTTTTTGCGTCGCCCTCGGAAGAGGACTAGATGTTAGCTTTTGCTAACTTTTGGAGAGCCTATCAACCAGATTCGATAGAATAGAGGCTTTCGTTAAACGCTTATCTGCATATTGACTGGCGTCGGGTTCACGATGCGGGATGGTTCTGTGCAATGCACAGCTGATCCACAGCTCACCCACAAGTTGTCCAGCGTTGTTGTTGTGCCAACTGTGAATAAACTGTGTATAAAATCCCTGTTGCAGACCGGCAACTCCCCCTCAGTGCAGTCGGGCGGGCTTTTCCAAGCGGCCTTTTTGCCTACAATGAAGCTCCAACTATCGCAGTTGCCAATGATTGTTGGTTCAGGGCGCGTCGCCACTCGACGCGCCCTTTTTTCTTGTGGGCGCCGTTTTAATTCAATCACTTGACGCTTTCCGTTGATGAATCACATCAGAAATTTTTCCATCATTGCGCACATCGACCATGGCAAGTCGACGCTGGCCGACCGCTTGATCCAGCGGTGTGGAGGGCTTGCGGAACGCGAGATGGAGGCCCAGGTCCTGGACTCGATGGACATCGAAAAAGAGCGTGGGATAACCATCAAGGCGCAGACCGCCGCGCTGCAATACAAGGCGCGTGATGGACAGGTCTACAACCTCAATCTGATCGACACACCGGGCCATGTGGACTTCTCCTACGAGGTCTCTCGTTCGCTCTCTGCATGTGAGGGCGCACTGCTCGTCGTCGATGCATCGCAGGGCGTGGAAGCACAGACCGTGGCCAACTGCTATACCGCGCTGGACCTGGGCGTCGAAGTGTTGCCGGTGCTGAACAAGATGGACCTGCCGCAGGCCGATCCCGAGACTGCCAAGGCCGAGATCGAGGATGTGATCGGCATCGATGCGACGGATGCGATCCCGTGTTCCGCCAAGACCGGCATGGGCATCGACGAGATCCTTGAACTGATCGTTGCCAAGGTGCCCGCGCCCCGGGGCAATCCCGAGGCGCCGTTGCGCGCGATGATCATCGACAGCTGGTTCGATCCCTACGTGGGCGTGGTGATGTTGGTGCGTGTGGTCGATGGTCGTCTGCTCAAGGGCGAGCGCTTCAAGATGATGGCATCGGGAGCCGCCTACAACGCCGATAACCTTGGTGTCTTCACGCCTGCCAATGAATCTCGCGATGCACTGCACGCAGGGGAGGTGGGCTACATCATCGCGGGCATCAAGGAGCTCAAGGCCGCGAAGGTAGGTGACACCATCACGCTGGAAAAGAAGCTGCCCAACAACATGGGGCCAGCCGAGCAGGCGCTGCCGGGCTTCAAGGAAATCCAGCCGCAAGTGTTCGCGGGGCTCTACCCCACGGAAGCCAGCGAGTACGACCAGTTGCGCGACGCGCTGGAGAAGCTCCAGCTCAACGATGCCTCGCTGCACTTCGAGCCCGAGGTGTCGCAGGCGCTGGGCTTCGGCTTCCGTTGCGGCTTCCTGGGCCTCTTGCACATGGAGATTGTGCAGGAGCGCCTGGAGCGCGAGTTCGACCAGGACCTGATCACCACCGCGCCCAGTGTGGTGTACGAAGTGGTCAAGGGCGACGGCGAAGTCATCATGGTCGAGAACCCCTCGAAGATGCCCGACCAGGGCAAGATCCAGGAGATCCGCGAGCCCATCGTCACGGTCCACCTGTACATGCCGCAGGACTATGTGGGCCCGGTGATGACGCTGGCCAACCAGAAGCGGGGTGTGCAGATCAATATGGCTTACCACGGTCGGCAGGTGATGCTCACCTATGAGCTTCCGCTGGGTGAGATCGTGCTCGACTTCTTCGACAAGCTCAAGTCGGTGTCGCGTGGTTACGCGTCGATGGACTATGAGTTCAAGGAGTACCGCGCATCCGATGTGGTGAAGGTGGACATCCTGCTCAACGGCGAGAAGGTCGATGCCCTGTCCATCATCGTGCACCGCAGCCAGTCGGCCTACCGGGGCCGTGCCGTGGCGGCCAAGATGCGCGAGATCATCAGCCGCCAGATGTTCGACGTGGCCATCCAGGCGGCCATTGGTGCCAACATCATCGCGCGCGAAACCATCAAGGCCCTGCGCAAGAACGTGCTGGCCAAGTGCTATGGCGGTGACATCACCCGCAAGCGCAAGCTGCTCGAAAAGCAGAAGGCGGGCAAGAAGCGGATGAAGCAGATCGGTTCGGTCGAGGTGCCGCAAGAAGCATTTCTGGCCATTTTGCAGGTGGAAGATTGATGCAGTTCATGCAAATTCTCACGTCTTTGGTGCTGGCCGGTTTTGCCGGCTATATCGGTGCCTGGTACTTTGGCGCCATCGAGGGCAACTTTGCATTGCTGCTGTTCCTGGCCACGGTGGTTACCGGGGCCTACTGGCTGGCGGAGCGGTTTTACTTTTTGCCAAGCCGCCGTCGCGCAGCGCAAGCGATAGAAGACGCCGCCGTGGCACGCCGCGCCGAGCTGGACCGCATGGGCATCCAGAAGGTGGATGTGGATGTGCAGGAGGCCAAAGGCCAGATCCTCATGCAGCCTTGGTGGCTGGACTGGACCGCCGGGCTTTTCCCCGTGATCGTGGCGGTGTTCTTCCTGCGCTCCTTTCTGTTTGAGCCATTCAAGATTCCGTCCGGATCCATGATTCCGACCCTGCTGGTGGGCGATCTGATCCTGGTGAACAAATTCACCTATGGACTGCGCCTGCCGGTCATCAACACCAAGATCACGGAGGGCAACAAGCCGGAGCGTGGCGATGTGCTGGTGTTCCGTTATCCGCCACAGCCCAGCATGGACTACATCAAGCGGGTGGTGGGCGTGCCCGGGGACGAAGTGGCCTATATCAACAAGCGCCTCACGATCAATGGCAAGGCTGTCGATACGAAAGCACTCCCCGATTTCTTTGAAGAAGATGCGATGCGCTACTTCAAGCAGTTCGAGGAAACACTGGGTGACAAGCCCCACCGCTTGCTGAACAACCCCGATGTGCCTGCTTTTGTGCAGGGCGCCAGCAATTTTGCTTACCGCGAAAACTGCCGCTACAGTGTCGAAGGCGTCGCCTGCAAGGTCCCCGAGGGCCACTATTTCATGATGGGCGACAACCGCGACAACTCGCTGGACTCCCGCTATTGGGGTTTCGTGCCAGAGGGCAACATCGTGGGCAAGGCCTTTTTTGTCTGGATGAATTTCGGTAATCTCAAGCGCATTGGTTCGTTCCACTGACGCGCAGTTGCCGCACACCACATAGTGAGGGGGTTATTTATGAACAAGAGTCGCACCGCAAGCCGTTCGCGCCAGCGTGGCCTGTCTTTTTTCGGCCTGATCTTTATCGGCCTGATCGCAGTGGCTGTGTTTGCCATCGGGGGGCAGTCAGTGCCGATCTTCCTGGAGTACACGTCCGCGAAGAAGGCCATTGAAAAGGCCAAGGTCGAGAGCACGGTGCCCGGCGTGCGGGCTGCCTTTGACCGCGCTGCAGCCATCGACGACATTCGCTCCATCCAGGGCAAGGATCTGGAAGTCACCAAGCGCGGCGACAAGGTCGTGGTGTCGTTCAAGTACGCCCGTGAGATCCCTCTGGCGGGGCCGGCCTATCTGGTCTACCGCTTTGAAGCGCAGACCAACTAGGTGCAGCCCGGTCTTGTAGCGCTGCAGGCTCGCCTGCAGCATGTCTTTTCTGATCCTTCGCTGCTCCAGCGTGCTACCACGCACCGCAGCTTTTCTGCGGACCACAACGAGCGGCTCGAATTTCTGGGCGACTCCGTCCTGAACCTGGCGGTTGCCAGCCTGCTGTACCAGCGGCTGTCGGCCTTGCCCGAGGGTGATCTGTCCCGGGTGCGCGCCAACCTCGTCAAGCAGGACACCTTGCACCAGCTGGCCCTGCGCCTGAAGGTCTCCGAAGTGCTGCGCCTGGGTGAGGGGGAGGCCAAGTCGGGCGGGCAGCAACGCCCGTCTATCCTGGCCGATGCCCTCGAAGCCCTGATTGGCGCGGTGTATCTCGATGCCGGATATGCCCATGCTGAAGCGCTGGTGCACCGACTGTTCGAAGGGGTGGAGATCAACCCCCAGATGCAGGCCGCGTCCAAGGATGCCAAAACCGCGTTGCAGGAGTGGCTCCAGGGCCGCAAAATGAAGCTGCCGCAGTACCGGGTGGTGGCGACCGTGGGCGCGGCCCACCGCCAGACCTTTGACGTCGAGTGCGATATTCCCGAACTGGGCCTGACCGAACGTGGCATCGGTGGCTCGCGCCGGGCCGGCGAGCAGGCGGCAGCTGCCGCCATGCTGGCCACATTGAAAGCAAAGAATTTATGAATGATGCTACTAAAAATGTAGCTGGTGACGAGGGTGCAGAAAGCGCCCCCGTGCAAAACGATCTGGAGGCCATGCTGGCCGCCGCTGCGGTGCCTGCGGCTGTGCCCGGCCAGCGCTGCGGCGTGATCGCCATTGTGGGCAAGCCCAACGTGGGCAAGTCCACGCTGCTCAACGCCCTGGTGGGGCAGAAGATCAGCATCACCTCGCGCAAGGCGCAGACCACGCGCCACCGCATTACGGGCATCCGCACGCGGGAGCAGACGCAGTTCATCTTTGTGGACACGCCGGGTTTCCAGACCCGCCACGCCACCGCGCTCAACAAGTCGCTCAACAAGACCGTGATGGGCGCGATCGGCGATGTGGACCTGATCCTCTTTGTGGTCGAGGCCGGCAACTTCACACTGGCCGATGCCAAGGTGCTGTCCCTGTTCAAGCCTGGCATCCCCACGCTGCTCGTGGCCAACAAGCTCGACATGGTGCACCGCCGGGCCGAGATCGCGCCCTGGCTCAAGAGCATGCAGGAGCGCCACCCGTTTGCCGAGTTTGTGCCCATGTCGGCCAAGAACAAGGGCGACATCGAACGCCTCTTCGGCATCTGCGAAAAGTACCTGCCCGAGCAGGGCTGGTGGTATGCCGAGGACGAGCTGACCGACCGCAGCGAGAAGTTCTTGGCCTCCGAAACCGTGCGCGAAAAGCTCTTCCGCTTCACGGGCGATGAGCTGCCCTACACCTCGACCGTGGTCATCGACAAGTTCGACGAGGAAAAGAGCAAGCAGCACAAGCGCCTCGTAAAGATCGCTGCCACCATCGTGGTCGAGCGCGACAACCACAAGATGATGGTCATTGGCGACAAGGGCGAGCGCCTCAAGCGCATCGGCACCGAGGCCCGCCAGGAGTTGGAAAAACTCATGGATGCCAAGGTGTTCCTCGAACTCTGGGTCAAGGTGCGCTCTGGCTGGGCCGACGACGAAGCGCGTGTGCGCTCCTTCGGCTACGAATGAGCCCCGCCCGGATGATCTGCTGGTCGCCCGACGCGGTGGCCGGTTTTTTCTGACCCCTCTCGCACCACTTCCCAATCAGCACCGTGGCTGCCGCCAAGCGCATTGCCGATGAGCCCGCCTTCGTGCTGCACAGCTACGACTGGAGCGAGTCCAGCCTGATCCTGGAAGTCTTCTGCCGCCGCCACGGGCGTGTGGCCCTGGTGGCCAAGGGCGCGAAGAAGCCCAGCTCCAACTTCCGCCCCGTGCTGCTGCCGCTGCAGCCGCTGCTGCTCACCTACACCCTGGCGGGCGACGGCACGGCCGACATCCACACCCTCAAGGGCGCCGAGTGGGTGGGCGGCCATGTGATGCCCACGGGTGATGCGCTGCTCTCGGGCCTGTACCTCAACGAACTGCTGCTGCGCCTGCTGGCGCGGGCCGATGCGCACACCGCGCTGTTCGACGCCTACGCCGGTGTGGTGCGCGTGCTGGCCAGTGAGCATGGCGACGCGCTGGAGCCCGTGCTGCGCAGCTTTGAATTGCTGCTGCTGCGCGAGATCGGCCTCCTGCCCAGCCTGGATGTGCAGACCATGACGCTGGAGCCGCTGAAGGCCGACGCCCGCTACACGCTGGTGGCCGAAGGCGGTTTGCGGATGGCCTCTGCCGCCGACCGCGCGGCGCTGCCAGGGCGCCAGTGGATCGCCCTGCAGCGCGCGCTGGACGATGACGCTGCCAGCTACACCGCCACGCTGCGCGCCTGTGCCCCCGTCGCGGCGGAACTCAAGCCCCAGCTGCGCACCGTGCTGCAATACCATTGCGGCAGCCCGATGCTGCGCACCCGCCAGCTCATGATCGATCTGCAGGCCCTATGAACCAGCCATCCAACGCTTCGCACCCGACCACCGCCCTCTCGGTCAACGTCAACAAAGTCGCGCTGCTGCGCAACACGCGCCACCTGGGCATCCCCAGCGTCACCCGTGCGGCCGAGCTGTGCCTGCAGGCGGGTGCCCAGGGCATCACCGTGCACCCCCGGCCCGACGAGCGCCATATCCGCAGCCATGACGTGTTCGAGCTGGCCGCGCTGATGAAGGCCTGGCCGGACCGCGAATACAACATCGAAGGCAATCCGTCGCAGAACCTGATGGACTTCATTCGCCAGGTGCGGCCCCACCAGGCCACCTTTGTGCCCGACAGCGAAGACCAGTTCACCAGCGACCATGGCTGGAGCTTTCCGCAAGACGCCGAGCGCCTCACGCCGCTGATCGCGGAATGCAAGGCCTTGGGTGTGCGCGTGAGCCTCTTCATGGACCCGGTACCCGAGCAGATGGCTGCCGCCCGGGCCGTGGGCGCCGACCGGGTGGAGCTGTACACCGAACCCTACGCCGCCGCCTGGGACACGCCGCAGCATGCGGTGGAACTGAAGCGCTACGCCGCCGCCGCGCAGGCCGCGCTGGATGCAGGCCTGGGCGTGAACGCAGGCCATGACCTCAACCGCGACAACCTGGCCGCCTTTGTGCGCGAGGTGCCCGGCGTGCTCGAAGTCTCGATTGGCCATGCCCTCATTGCCGACGCACTGGAGCTGGGCTACACCGCCACGGTCCAGTCCTATCTGGCGTGCATCCAGGCGGGGTTTGCAGGTTCGGCCAATAACTCCTGATTTGATAGCTGCCAAGGCATGATGGACGGGCGGTAGCAACCATTTTTATTCAAAAATTCTCATGATCTACGGCATTGGCACCGACATCTGCGACGTGCGCCGCATCGCCGCCAGTCTGGAGCGCCACGGCGAACGTTTTGCCCAGAAGGTGCTGGCCGATGGCGAGCTGGCCACCTGGCGCGAGCGGAGTGGCCGCTGGCCCGACCGGGGCCTGCGCTACCTGGCCACGCGCTTTTCGGCCAAGGAAGCGTTCAGCAAGGCCATTGGCCTGGGCATGCGCATGCCCATGACCTGGCGCCATTGCGAGGTGGCCAAGCTGCCCACCGGCCAGCCGGTGATCGTGCTGCACGGTGCGCTCAAGGAATGGTTCGAGGCCCGGGGGCTGAAGGCGCACCTGAGCGTGACCGACGAGACCGACTACGCCGCCAGCTTCTGCGTGGTCGAGAAAATTTAAAGAAAATTGGCCTCTGCCGCGCGACAGCTATGCCTTGATAGCTATATTTTTTATAGTAAATTCTGACGGACCCTGATGACTGAACACGCACCCCTGATCCTTGACGTGGCGGGCACCACACTCACCGACGTGGACCGCCGCCGCCTGGCCCACCCGCTAACCGGCGGCGTGATCCTGTTTGCCCGCAACTGGGAAAACCGCGCACAGCTGCTGCAGCTCACCAGCAGCATCAAGGCCGTGCGCGACGACCTGCTCATCTGCGTGGACCACGAAGGCGGCCGCGTGCAGCGCTTTCGCACCGACGGTTTCACCCACCTGCCGTCCATGCGCGCTTTGGGCGAGATGTGGATGGATGACGGCCCCGGTGCCAAGGCGGTGCCCGGCAGCGGCGCGCTGCGCGCCACCAATGCGGCCACGGCGGCGGGCTACGTGCTGGGGGCCGAACTGCGCGCCTGTGGTGTCGATTTCAGCTTCACGCCCGTGCTCGACCTGGACTGGGGCGAAAGCGGTGTGATTGGCGACCGCTCCTTTCACCGCGACCCGCGTGTGGTGGCGCTGCTGGCCAAGAGCCTCATGCACGGCCTGCTGCAGGCGGGCATGGCCAACTGCGGCAAGCATTTCCCGGGTCATGGTTTCGTGAAGGCCGACTCGCACACCGAAGTGCCGGTGGACAAGCGCAGCTTGAAGGCCATTCTGGCCGACGATGCTGCGCCGTACCCCTGGCTCAGCAGCACGCTCACCAGCGTGATGCCCGCCCACGTTATCTACCCCAAGGTGGACAGCCGCCCTGCAGGTTTCTCGCAGCGCTGGCTGCAAGACATCCTGCGCCGCCAGATGCGTTTTGACGGCGCCATCTTCAGCGACGACCTGAGCATGGAAGGGGCGCGCCGCCTCGATGGCCAGGTGGTCAGCTACACCGACGCCGGGATTGCGGCGCTGCAGGCGGGCTGCGACCTGGTGCTGCTGTGCAACCAGAGCCTGGGCGACGGCCAGGCCGTGGACGAACTCATCGATGGCCTGGAAAAGGCCCGGCAGCAGGGCCGCTGGCAGCCCAGCGTGGACAGCGAATCGCGCCGCCTGGCGCTGCTGCCCGAAACCCTGCCCCAGCCCTGGGACGAGCTGATGTACCAGCCGGCCTACCTGCAGGCGCTGGATCTGCTGCCCTGAGGGGGCTGTTCACGGCTGCGGGCGTTGTGCGTGGATTGCGGCCCGCACCATGTGCGCGCCAGCCGCAAGCCTCGGTTGCTAGTTGTCAGTTTTTCACTGCCGTCAGTGCGCCCCGCTGCACTGCGGCTCCTTCCCCGCAGCGTCCAGCAGGCCCCGGATGCAGCGCAATTGCGCTGCCAGCCCGGGGGCCGGGGCTGGAAACACGCCGTCCAGCGCTGCGGTCCCCACCGTCAGACCGGCGGCGCGGCCTGCGACGGCTGCCTCAATCCGTTCAGCCCGGTCAATAGAGCCCGCGATCACCACCGGCTTGTCCACCGCCGCAACCACGCGGTGGATCAGTGCTGGCACGTCACCTGCAAACCGATAGGCCAGCAGGTCCAGCCCATGTACGCCCTCCAGGGCTGCCATGCGTCTTGCGCTGGCCACGATGTCGTCGATGGAGCCGCCCAGCACGCTGGGGTGGCCGGTCACCGCGCCGGGGAACGGGTAGTAGCGGATGGGCGTGCCCCGCAGCAGGGGCAAGACGGCCTCGGGCCGCGTGCCGCCCATGAGTACATCCACCCCCAGTGCTACAGCAGCCTGTGCTGAGGCGGTTTCACTGGCCTCGTCCAGGCTCACCACCTCCAGGTAGCTCACGGCCCCGGCGGCGCGGATGGCGTCGGCCAGTTGCTGCAGGCCGGGCAGCGGCAGGCCCACGTCCTTGAAGCCGATGTGCTGCACGCCAGCGTCCAGCACATCGGGCAAGAGGTCCATGGCGTTGGCGACGGTGCGGTCCTGGCGGGTCAGCATGAAGATGAAGTCGGGGCGCCGGACGGCGGCCGGAGGGAGGAGAAGCGGCTCCGGCGCGGGGGGCGGTGCGCTGGCCGTGGAGGCCATGGACGCCGCGTACTGCAGCGCCTGCACCAGGCTGCTGGCACTGGCCCGGCCGGTTCCTGCAATGTCGAAGGCCGTGCCGTGGTCCACCGAGGTCCGTATGAAAGGCAGGCCCAGGGTGATGTTCACCCCTTGCTCCACGCCCAGGTACTTCACCGGGATCAGGCCCTGGTCGTGGTACTGCGCCACCACCACATCGAAGTCGCCCTGGCGGGCGCGCATGAACACTGTGTCCCCGGGCCAGGGGCCGGATGCATCAATGCCTTCGGCGCGTGCCGCGGCAATGGCGGGCGCAATCACCTGCTGGTCCTGGTCGCCAAACAGCCCGTTCTCTCCCGCATGGGGGTTGAGCCCGGCCACCGCCACGCGCGGGTGGGTCAGCCCCAAGCCCCGGCAGGCGGCGTGGGCGAGTCGGATCGCGCGCAACTCGTTGTCGGGGGTCACGGCGGCAATGGCTTCGCTCAGCGCCACGTGGATGGAGACCAGCACCACCCGCAGTTCCGGGTTGGCGAGCATCATCGCGAAGTCGCGGGTGCCGGTGCGGGCCGCCAGGATCTCGGTGTGCCCGGGGTGGGTGATGCCTGCGGCGCGCAGCGCGAGCTTGTGGATGGGGGCGGTCACGATGCCACGCACACGCCCTGCCAGCGCCAGGTCGATGGCCCGCTGCACATAGGCGTGGGCGGCGGCTCCCGCGCGCGCATCCACCAGGCCGGGTGCTAGGTCGTGGGGCAGGGGCGCCCCGGTGGGCAGAACGGGGATGGCCCCCTGGGCCAGCGCTTGCGTGAGCCCGCCAAAGTTCTCCCCGATGGGCATGACCGGGCAGGATCCTCCCATGGCATCAACCGCCCGTTGCAATGCACCGGCGTCGCCAATCACCACATAGGGCAGGTCAGGGCGGCGGGTGTCTTGCGCCAGCTTGGCGATGATCTCCGGGCCGATGCCCGCCGGGTCGCCCATGGTGATGGCGAAGGGAAGGCTGTTGTGGTCGGGTAGCGGTGGGGGAAGGGAGGGGTGGGTCATGGGCTTGGAATCTCCGTGGTTGGCAGGGTGTGCAATTGCTCAATGCAGCGGCGCAAGGTGTGTGGCTGGCCAAAGCCTCCGGCCTTGGTGGCAAAAGCCAGTGTTCGTGTGGGCAGCTGCAGCGCGCCGTAGGGCACGCCGGGCGCCACTTCGCCCAGCAGGTCGAGGTGGGTCGCCTGCAACACCTCGATCACGCGCCGGGCCGTGTCGCCACCGGTGGCCACCAGCCCGTCCCACTGCGCTGCGCATTGCCCGGCCAGCCACGCTAGCTGCTGTGCAGGCTGGGCCGAGAACCCGGGGGCGGGCGGCGGGGTGTGTCCGGGCGGCGTGGCGCTGGTCAGGCACACAACAGGGTGTGTGGCCAGGGCCTGGGCCAAGATGTTCTGCAGGGCCTGGAGCGCGGCCATGGCCAGGCCAGGCTCGCCCGTTGGGGGCGGGAGGCGCACCACAGGGATGCCTGCGCGCTGCAGTTCCTCCACCTGCCCGCCGTTGGCGGGGTGCAGGCTGCCCACCACCACCAGGGTGCACCGGGGCCGCCCCAGGTGCGGTGGGCTGGTGTGGCGTGCGGGGTGCGCTGAGCATGGGGGCGCCCCGTGGGCGCGGGCGAGTGCACTGGCCAGCCCTGGCGACCCCACCCAGAGCAGGTCTGGCCGGCGCAGGCCGGTGGTGGCGACGACGGCATCCAGGTCGGCATCGGTGGTGGCGTCGTGGATGCGCAGGCGCTGCGCGGGCACGCCGCGTGGACCCCCCATGCGGGCCATCACCACGCTGGACGTGATGGGTGTGCGCGGGTCGCTGGCAAACACGGTCTGCTCCAGCGGCATGCCGTGCAGCCATTGGCGTCCTTGTAGTGTGGTGCGCCCGGCCGCCGGGAAGGCCGGAGCCACCAGCGCCTGCTGCCGGCCCGCCCCATCCAGGGCACCGCAGGTCTCGGTGCCCAGGTGGCCGCGCAGGGTGGAGTCAATGGTCTTGAGCAGCACGGGCGCGTGTCGCAGTGCTTGTGCGGCGTGACGGAACCGCGCCTGCGCGCGCAGCGGGGACACAAACCGGGTGTCGAGGTCGATGGCCAGCACGTCAGTGCTGTGCGGCTCTGCCAGCGCGTTGGGGTGCAGCAGCACACGTGCAGACCGCCCGCAGGCGGCAAAAGGTGCCGCACCGTCGAGGGCGCTGGTCAGGTCGTCGGCCAGGATGGCGATCATGAAGGTTTCTTGTTGCTCAATGAATTCTGGGTACTATGCTTTCTTGAAGAGAATAAAAAAATCGATTTCGACTCAAGGTTTTATTGAGTAAAAATCAATTGGAGAGCGATGTGATGGATACGATTTCCAGGCTTCCCCACCTCTCGGCCCTGCGTGCGTTTGAAGCCACCGTGCGCCATGGCAGCGTCTCGCGCGCGGCGCGCGAGCTGCATCTGACGGATGGCGCTGTGAGCCGTGCCGTGCGTGACATGGAGGGGGCCCTGGGCTTTGCGCTGTTTCAGCGTGGCAACCGGGCGGTGGTGCCCACTCCTACCGCACGGGTGCTGGCCGATGATGTGGGGGCGGCACTGGGCCGTTTGCATGCCGCCATGGAGCGTGCGCGCCGGGCCGAGGGAGTGGGGAGGCCGCTGGTGCTGTCGTGCGAGCCCACCTTTCTCATCCGCTGGTTGATTCCCCGCCTGGCGCTGCTGCAGGCGGCGGTGGGGCCGGAGCGGGAGCTGCGGTTGGTATCGGCCGGTGGGCCGGTGTTTTTCAGCCGCGATGGCATCGACCTGGCGATTCGCCGCAGCGACTTTCCCTTGGCGCCCGATGTAGTGGCCGAGCCGTTTCTGGACGAGCGCATCGGCCCTGTGTGCCGACCTGATCTGGCGGCGGCCTGCGCGCAGCGGGATGAGGTGTTGCAAGCCGTGCTGCTGCACACGGCCACCCGACCTGGTGCCTGGGAGGGTTGGGCCGGGTTGACCCACACGCGGCTGCAGGCCCAGCGGGATGTGCGGTTTGAGCACTTCTACCAAAGCCTGCAGGCGGCGGTCGCCGGTGCGGGCATCGCCATCGGCCCGGTGGCCCTGGTGGCTGACGACCTGGCCACCGGTGTGTTGTGTGCGCCGCGCGGTTTTGTGGCAGATGGTTCCCGCTACCTGCTCATGGCGCCGACGGGGGAGGGGGATCGGGCAGCCTTTGCCGCAGTTCTGGCCTGGCTGCGTGGGGCCTGCCAGTCGCTTCCGGCTGGTCAGCCCTGAGAGCCGTTTGCGGAACCGGCGCCCGCCGTTGTGGGGGCTGCGGCGGCTGTTGTTGGCGCCGGTGGGGTTGGCGCCTCTGTAGCCTGTTCGGGCGCTGCGGGAGGCTGCGGCACTGCAGCCGGAACAGGTGGCACGCCCTGAAAGCGCCGCACCACCCGCTGGAATACCAGCGAATTCGGGATCTGCAGCCAGGCCACATGCTCGGCCGTGGCGCCATGGTCTTCCAGCGTGGTGTAGAGCAGGTTGATGTCCACCACGCGCCCCTTGGCGCCGGGTTTCTCTGCGGTGTCCAGCACCTCGATGTAGTCGCCGATGCGGAATGGCCGCACCGTGAAGATCAGCAGAGCGCAGAACAGGTTGGACAACACGCTCCAGGCGGCAAAAAACGCCACCGCACCCACCGTGGCAAAACCGGTGAACGCCGTCCAGAGCACGGTGGCGGAGACGCCCATGCGCTCCAGCACCAGCAGCAGCGCACTGGCCACGATGATCCAGCGGATCAGCCCGTTGAGGGGCACGACCAGCTCGTCCGGCACCTGGTAGTGGCTGCTGGCGCGGCGCACGATGCGGCGCAGCACGCGCTGCAGCAGCCAGGCCACAAAGAGGATGAGCAGGATCTGCGTGCCGGGGATGATGACCTCCAGCCAGTCCTGCACCCAGTCGGGCAGGCGGGTTTTCAGCAGCTGCATGCGGGAGGCCACGGTGCGCGCGCTGCGCTCGGTGGCGTCAAACGAGAAGGCGGAAAAGAAACTCAATTGCGCAGTTGCTCCACGGTGTCCATCTGCATTTCAAAACTGAAGAAACGGTTGCGACCCTGGGCCTTGGCCGCGTACAGGGCCTGGTCGGCGCGCATGATCATGCTCTCGGCATTGGTGCTGTCGTCGGGCACGCAGGTGGTGATGCCGCCGGACAGCGTAAGGATGTCGCCCAGGGGCGAATTGGCATGCGCGATGGCACGCACCTTGAGCAGCTGCCCCAGGGCCCGCGCGAAGGTCATGGCCCCCGAGCGGGGCGTGTTGGGCAGGATGAGGGCGAATTCTTCGCCGCCGTACCGCGAGGCCACATCCCGGGGGCGCACACACACTTCGCGCAGCAGGCGGCCTACCTCCTTCAGGCAGGCGTCGCCCTGCACATGGCCGCTGGTGTCGTTGAAGAGCTTGAAATGGTCCAGGTCGCACAGCATCAGCGTGAGCGGCGTGCCATCCCGCCGTGCGGCCAGGATCTCGTTGTGCAGGATGCGGTCGAAGCCCCGGCGGTTGACCAGGCCGGTGAGCGCATCGATCTCCACCATCTCGTTGAGCCGCTGGTTGGCGGCATGTAATTCGGCCGACATCAGCACCAGCCGGCGGCGCATGTCCAGCAGTCGCCGCATGGCGCGCAGCTTAGCCATGAGCACGATGGGCTTGACGGGTTTGACGAGGTAGTCGTCGCCCCCCACCTCAATGCCACGCCACACGTCCAGCTCGTTGTCCAGGCCCGACAGGAAGATGATGGGTGTCCAGTCGCCCGCCTCGCTCTCGCGCATCTGCTGGGCCACCCAGTAGCCGTCCTGGCCGGGCAGCTTGATGTCGAGCAGCACCAGATCCGGCCGGTGGGTCTTGAAGAGGTGCAGCGCCGCCTGCCCCTCGGGCGCCTCGAAAATCTTGGATACGCCTGCGCGCCGCAGCTCGGCCACCAGCGCTGCGCGCACGGAGCCCTGGTCTTCGACCACCAGCACCGAGAACGCATTGCCCGAGGGCAAGGGCTCGGCGGCGGGGTAGGGGGCGTTGCTGGAGCTGAAAGGCACAGGGGTCTCCTTGAGCGCCGTCAAGCGGCGCGGTCTCGGGCTCCCGGAGTGCATGACCCCGGGGCTTCGCTCAGGCTCAGGACTCGCGGCGCAGCGCCGGGAACAGGATCACGTCGCGGATGCTCGGGCTGTCGGTCAGCAGCATCATGAGGCGGTCAATGCCAATGCCGCAACCCCCTGTGGGGGGCATGCCGTACTCCAGCGCGCGCACGAAGTCGTGGTCGTAGAACATGGCTTCGTCGTCGCCGCTGTCCTTGGCGGCCACCTGGGCGTGGAAGCGCGCGGCCTGGTCTTCGGCGTCATTCAGCTCGCTGAAGCCGTTGCCGAACTCGCGGCCGGTGATGTACAGCTCGAATCGCTCGGTCACCTCGGGGCGGTTGTCGTTGGCGCGTGCCAGGGGCGAGATCTCCGTCGGGTGCTCCATGATGAAGGTGGGCAGCCACAGCTTGTCTTCCACGGTTTCCTCGAAGTACAGCACCTGCAGGCTGGCCAGCGAGCGGGCCGAGAGCTTGTCCTTCTCTTCCGTCATGCCCAGCTTCTTCAAGGCGCTGATGAGCCAGGCGGCATCGTCCACATGGGCGCCCGCCTCGGTGTACTGGAAGATCGCTTCGCGGATGGTCAGGCGCGCGAACGGCTGCGACAGGTCCACCGCGCGGCCTTGGTAGGTCAGCTGCAACGATCCGGTGGCCTTGAGCGCAACCTCGCGAATCAGCGTCTCGGTGAAGTCCATCAGGTCCAGGTAGTTCCAGTACGCCGCGTAGAACTCCATCATGGTGAACTCGGGGTTGTGGCGCACCGAGATGCCTTCGTTGCGGTAGCTGCGGTTGATTTCGAACACGCGCTCGAAGCCGCCCACGATCAGGCGCTTGAGGTACAGCTCCGGTGCGATGCGCAGGTACATCTCCTGCTCCAGCGCGTTGTGGTGCGTCACGAACGGCTTGGCATTGGCACCGCCCGGGATGGGGTGCAGCATGGGCGTCTCGACTTCGAGAAAGCCGTGGCTCACCATGAATTCGCGCAGGCCGCTCACGGCCTTGCTGCGGGCCATGAAGCGCTTGCGGGCATGCTCGTCGGTGATCAGGTCCACATAACGCTGGCGGTACTTCTGCTCCTGGTCCGCCATGCCGTGGAATTTGTCGGGCAGGGGGCGCAGGCTCTTGGTCAGCAGGCGCAGGCCGGTCACCTTGATCGACAGCTCGCCCGTCTTGGTCTTCATGAGGGTGCCCTCGGCGCCCACGATGTCGCCCAGGTCCCAGTGCTTGAAGGCGGCGTACAGCTCTTCGCCCACCGCATCGCGTGTGACGTAGAGCTGGATGCGGCCACCCACCTCGCCCAGCGAGCCGTCCTGCACCGTGGCGAAACTGGCCTTGCCCATCACACGCTTGAGCATCATGCGGCCGGCCACGCTGACGGTGACGGGCGTGGCTTCCAGTGCCTCGTTGGCCGTCTCGCCGTGGTCCTGGTGCAGCTGGGCCGCCTTGTGGGCGGGCTTGAAGTTGTTGGGGAAGGCCACGCCACCGCCATTGGCTTGCACTTCGCGCAAGGCGCGGAGCTTTTCGCGGCGCTCGGCGATGAGCTGGTTGTCGTCCTGGGGGGGGAGGGATGTGTTGTTGTCAGACATGGAGAGCCGCCAGCAAATCGAGGCGTTCAGAGGCGTTGTTCGAACCAAAACCCGTGATTTTAGTTTTTTGCACGTGCGGTGTGGGGTTTGTGTCTGCCCGAGCCCGGATAATTTGCCGCATGTTCCTCAAAGCTGGCCTCCTTTCGCTCTTGTTGCTGCTTGCCAGCCGCGTGTTGGGGGTGCTGCGCGAAACGGCGTTGGCTGCGGCTTTTGGCAGCTCTGGCATGGCCGACGTGGCCATCGTCATGCTGACCCTGCCCGACTGGCTCGCTGGCGTGCTCGTCAGTGGGGCCCTGGCCTATGTACTGTTGCCGCAGTGGGCCAAAGAGTCTGCCGCGCAGCAGAACACCACCCAGAACCATGTCGCCCGGCGTTTGTTGTGGGGGAGCCTTGCTTTGGCGGGCCTGATATGTATGGCCCAAGGCCCTGTGGCGGCCTTGCTGCTGCCCGGAGCCTCTGCCGCCTTGCAAGGCGCTGCCAGCAACGCTGTAGTCTGGAGCGCATTGGCCCTGCCTGCCGCCATGCTGGCCGGCCTGTGGGCCACGCGGTTGCAGCATGAGCGTGATTTTGTGGGCTTGTACAGCGCCAATCTGGTGGTGAATGGCGTGCTGATCGCCGCTCTGCTGCTTCTGGGGTCTCGTGGCGCTGGGCCGGGGGCGGGGCAGACGCTGGGCGTTTTCTTGTTGGCGGCTGTTGGTTTGCGCCTGCTCTGGCAAGGTTGGCGCATGCGGCATTTGCGCCAGAGCGCGCTGCCGTTGGCATCCCCGAGCGTGCCGCCGCCGCTGCCCGGTTGGCGTATCTGGATGTGGGCTGCCTTGGGGGCGGGGCTGCCCCTGACGCTGCCTTTTGTGGCCCGCACCTTTGCGTCCGGGGCGGGTGAAGGGGCTTTGGCCACCTTCAACTACGCCTGGAAGCTGGTGGAGTTGCCACTGGTCCTGGCCATCCAGCTCGTGGCTTCGCTCGCCTTCCCTGCGATTGCGCGTGCGCACGCGGCGTCGTCGTCCGATATGTTCCCCACCGGTGCTGACGCCATGACGGCGGCGGTGCGCAATGCGCTGGTGCTGGCTTGGACGCTGGCCTGCGCCGCCGCTGCGGCGCTGCTGGTGGGAGCTCCCATGATCGCATCCCTGCTGTTCGGCTGGGGGCGCATGGAGGTACCCGCTTTGGAGCAGATCGCTGCCTGGGGCCGTGTGGGGGCGTGGGGTTTGCTGCCGCAGGCGCTGCTGGCGGTGGCCTTGACGGTCCTGGCCTCGGTGGGGCGCATGCGTTTCGCCGTGCTGGCCTACGTGCTGGCACTGGCTCTGTTGCTGGCGGTGGGGGCAGCGGGCGGGACGGCCGGTGAGTCACTCATGTGGGGTTTGAATGCCGGGTTTGCGGTTGCCGCCCTGATTGCAGGGGGGGCGCTGGGTGCCCCTGCCTTGCGGCATTGGCTGCCGGTGCGCGCGCTACTGGCGCCATCGCTGGCGCTGGCTGTTGTCGCTTGGTTGGCGCACTGGTGGGGGGGCGCCGGTGCGGCTGCGGCTGTCCTGGTCCGCGATTTAGGGCTAAAACAGGCGCTGCCGCTTGTTGGTATTGCTTTTTCTGCTATCTTTGTAGTAGCGGTTGCTTGGTTCTCCGGCCCCGGTCTGCGCCAGGCCCTGCGGTCATAATCTGCGACACACCATGATCGACCTTCTCCAGATCACCAATGACCCTGCGCTGGCACGCCGCTGTGACGCGTTGCCGGGTATGCGCCTGTTTGTCGATCTGGAAGTCAATGGCAAGGCGGAGCGCCAGGCCGGACGCAACACCTTTATCAGCACCCACCAGTTGGTGGATGTCGGTCGCATCAAGTCCCAATTGCAACGGTCACTGCTGATGGTTCGTGTGAACCCCTTGCATGTCGGCACCCCGGACGAGCTGGATGCTGTATTGGCCCAGGGCGCCGACTGGGTCATGTTGCCCATGTTTCAAACGCCCCAGGAACTGCAAGCTTTCAGCCGCATCGTGGCCGGGCGGGCGCCCATCGTGGCGCTGCTGGAGACTGCGGGTGCGCTGCAGTCCTTGGACGATTGGGTGGGCACCCCGGGGTTGTGCGAGGTGTTCGTGGGGCTCAATGATTTGCATCTCTCGCTGGGCTGCCGATTCATGTTTGAGCCTCTAGCGCAAGGGATTCTCGACCAGATAGCTGCCAAGGTGCGTGCCCGAGGGTTGCGCTTTGGGTTTGGGGGGATTGCCCGGCTGGATGAGGGGCTATTGCCAGGGCGCGACGTCCTCGGTGAGCATTTGCGTCTGGGTTCTTCTTCCGTAATTCTCTCGAGAACTTTCCGTAATTCCGAAGGCGTGGCTGTGTTTGAGGACGAAATTGCAACCTTGCGCGCAGTTGAAGAGCTACTCGAACGCCGTACGCCTGCTCAAGTAGAGCAAGACGCCCTTCGTATTGCTGCCGCTATTGAAGCGATTGCAGCCAGACAGGCGCAGTCCGCATGAAACGGTTGATCGATGTCGTGCTTTCGTTGGTGGCGCTTGCGTTGCTTTGGCCGGTGCTTCTCGTGACTGCCGTAGCCATAGTGCTGGAAGGTGGCCCGCCAGTCCTTCTTCGTCAGACGCGTGTCGGCCTGCGGGGGCGAGCATTCGGTATGTACAAGTTCCGAAGTATGGTGAAGGACGCAGCCTCCATAGGTCCATATTTCACGGCTGTGGGTGACCCGCGCATTACCCGAGTGGGCCGCTTCATCCGCCGCACGAGCATCGACGAGCTGCCACAGATCCTCAACGTCCTTAAGGGTGAGATGAGCCTCGTTGGACCGCGCCCGGACGTTCCGCAGCAGCGCTCGAACTATACGGAAGCCGCCTGGAACGAGCGATGCAGCGTTCGTCCTGGCATTACGGGGCTTTCACAAGCTCTGATGCGATCAGAGGCGACTGAAGAACTGCGCCAGGCGACCGATCTGCGCTACGTCCGCGAGCAGAGCCTGCGGCTTGACCTGCGCATCATGTGGTGGACGATCGGGCGACTTACGGGCCGCGGCGGGAACTGAGGGCTCAGCAAAGATGTGTGGAATTTTCGGTTACTGGGACCGGGCGCGGCGAGCGATCGGCGATGACACGCTAGCGGCGATGTCGGCATATCTCGCCCATCGCGGGCCTGACGACAACGGCTTGTGGCACCGGCCGGAGCGTGGCGTAGGCATCGGCAACACGCGCCTTTCCATCATTGACATTGGGGGCGGACGCCAGCCCTTCGTTAGCCATGACGGCAAGATCGCCGTTGTCCAGAACGGTGAAGTTTTTAACCACATCGAACTCGCGGCGGACCTGCAGCGCGAAGGCGTGGAACTGCGCACACACTCCGACACAGAAGTCATCCTGCGGCTGTATGAGCGCGAAGGCATCGAAGGGCTGCGCAAACTCAATGGCATGTTCGCCATTGCTATCGATGACGCCCGTCAGGATGCCCTCTATCTCGTGCGCGACCGCATCGGTGTCAAACCGCTATATGTGGCCGACGATGGCAGTCGCGTGCTCTTCGGATCGGAGATCAAGGCGTTCTGGCCAGTGAAGGCGCGCGCCTCCTTTCCCATCGACCCCGAGGCGATCCATCACTACCTCACCTTCAACTACATTCCCGCGCCTTGGACAGTCTACGCTGGCGTGAAGCACGTGATGCCCGGCACATGGATGAAGTTCACCCGCTCGGCAGGGGCGCAGGTGCACCGTTGGTGGAGTCTTGCGGAACAGTGCGAGAAGGATCACGAGTTTGGTGATTGGTCCGAGGAGTTCATGTCCATTCTGGAAGACGCGACGCGCATCCGCCTGCGCGCTGACGTGCCTTGGGGCGCCTTCCTTTCTGGTGGCGTTGACTCCAGCACCATCGTTGGCCTCATGGCGCGGCACGTCGAGCGGCCGGTGAAAACCTTCTGTATCGGGTTTGCCGACTCGCGTTATGACGAGTCTGCCTTCGCAGCTGAGGCGGCGCGCCGTTTCGGTTGTGACCATACGAGTGAGATCGCCGAGCTCAACATGCTGGACTACTGGCCGAAGGTGCTGCACCACCTCGACCAGCCGCACGGCGACGCGTCCTTCATGCCCACGCTGCGCGTGAGCGAGCTTGCGGCGAAGCACGTGAAAGTTGTGCTAACTGGCGACGGCGGCGATGAACTCTTTGCCGGCTACGATAAGTACGCGCAGTATTTCGCGAGGCCGGAAGTGGCCTCACTCTCCGGTGAAGCGTTCAAGAGGAGTTACTTCGACTCGATCTCGCTCTTCACGCCAGCGGCGAAGAACGCGCTCTACCGCCCCGCGCTTCGCGAGCGGCTGGGCGGCATTGACAGCTTCGCCGCAGCCGCGACGCCCTGGTTCGACGAGGCGGCCCACTTCGACCGCGTGAACCAGGCGCTGTACCTCGACATGCAGCTGCTCCTCTCGGGCAACAACCTCGTGAAGCCCGACCGCATGGGCATGGCCGTGTCGATCGAGGCGCGTACGCCGTTCCTCGACTGGCGCATGATGGAGTTCGCGTTCCGCTCGCGCGGCGCCACCAAGCTCGACCCCGCCACCGGCGACAAGAAGCATTGGTACAAGAAGGCGGCCGCGCCGCTCATCGGGCAGGATCTCGCCTACCGCGAGAAGCAGATGTTCACCGTGCCCATCGGTGACTGGTTCCGCGGCGAAAGCTACCCGTGGCTCAAGGACGCGCTGCAGGACAGCGAACTGCTGAGCGAATGGTTCGAGCCCGCAGTGGTCGCCTCCATGCTGGAGAGGCACCGGGACGGCAGCGCGAACTTCACGCGCGAGCTGCGCGCCTTGGCCGCGATGGCGCTGTGGGGCCGGGGCGCGTGAGGGTTCTCTGTGTCACCTACGGTGGCGGGCACATCGCCATGATGCTGCCCGTCATCCGCGCGCTGCGCGCCGCGAAGCCCGGCATCCACATCGACCTGCTCGCGCTGACGACGGCGCGTTCGGCCGCCGAGGCCGTCGGCGAGAAGCCGCTCGGTTTCTCGGATCTCGCGCACCTGGCAGACACGGGGTTCACGCAGGAGTGGGGCGGCCGACTCGCCGAGGGCAACGTGCATCCGGCGGTGGACCCCGCCGAGACCGCGGCGTACATCGGTGTCAACTACTGGGATCTCACGCAGCAGCACGGGGCCGACGGTGCCTGTGAGCTCTACGAGCGCGAGGGGCGCTACTGTTTCTACCCGATCCATTTCTTCCGGCACGTCATCCGCGAGCTCGTCCCCGACGTTGTGGTCGCCACGAACTCGCCGCGCAGCGAGCAGGCGGCGCTCGATGCCGCGATGGAAGCAGGTATTCCGACGGTGTCGATGATCGACCTCTTCGCGATGGCGGGTGACGCGTACCTCCGGCGCGCGCGCCACGCGGACCGCGTGACAGTCATGCTGCCACAGGTGCGCGACAATCTCGTCGCGGCCGGCATGGACGCCTCGCGCATCGTGGTGACGGGCAACCCGGCGTTCGACAGCCTTTTCGACCTGGCGCAGCGCCGCGCCGCGGAGGAACTGCGGCGCTCGCTGGGGTGGGAAGGCCTCAAAATTTTCCTTTGGGCCGGCATCATCGAACGCCTGCCGAGCGAAGGCGGCGCCGTCGCCCCGGGCACTGCGTTCGGCGAGGCGGCGGAGGCCGCGTTGCGCCGCTGGGTCGCGCGCCGCGAGGACGTCGCGGCCATCGTGCGCTACCATCCGAACGAGGCGCACCATTTCGCGGCGCAGCCGCCGCAGGAACGCGTGTACCTTTCCTGCCCGCTGCGCGACCCGCTGCATCCGCAGATCCTCGTCGCGCACACGGTGCTCGTCACCGGTTCCACGGTGGGCGTTGAGGCGGCCAGCGCGGGGATCCCGGTGCTCTCGCTGGAATCGTCCGGTTCCAACGGCGTAATGAGCTATGAGAAGCTGGGCATCAGCCGCGGCGTGCCGAACCTCGCGGCACTTGAGGCCTGCCTCGACGAGGCGGCCGATTCGGTGCCGGGCGCCGCTTCCGCGCGGACACAGCCGGGGCCCGCCAGCCCGCGGATCGCGCAGGAAATCATCGCGCTCGCCGGGTGTCGAGCGCGGCCTCCCATCGGGCGGCCGGGCACTTCAGCCGAGGATGTCCCAGGAGACGGCGGTGCCCTTCTTTAGCTCGCCGCGCGCCTTGTGCTGCAACATGACGCCCAGGTACTTTGGGGGCAGGCCAAGGCCCGGCCGTATGGCACGCACGTTGCGTTCGGTGAAGGCCTCGCCGGCCGCCATGTCTTCCACTACGTAGAGCGAGCGCCGGTAGCGCAGCGACTTCAGTTCCGCTTCCGTGGGACCGTACTGCACGCCGCCCAGGCTGCGCCACGCGCGCTCCGTTTCGTCGACGAGCGAGCGGAACTCGTGCGGCTCCAGCGAGAACGTGGAATCCACGCCGCCGTCGGCGCGCGCTAGCGTGAAGTGCTTCTCGACCACGGTGGCGCCGAGCGCGACGCTGGCCACGGCGGCGCCCACGCCCATCGTGTGGTCCGACAGACCGACCTCGCAGCCAAAGAGCTCGCGCATGTGCGGGATGGTGCGCACATGAGTGTTGTCCGGCGTGGCGGGATAGGTGCTCGTGCACTTGAGCAGCACGATGTGCTTCGCGCCGGCGCCGCGCGCGGCGCGCACGGTTTCATCGAGCTCGGCGGCCGTGGCCATGCCGGTGGAGATGATGAGTGGTTTGCCCGTGGCGGCAACCTTGCGCACCAGCGGCAGGTCCGTGTTTTCGAAGGACGAGATTTTGTAGCAGGGGACGTCTAGGCTCTCGAGGAAGTCGACTGCGGTGGCGTCGAACGGCGTGGAGAAACCGGCCATGCCGTGGTGGCGGCAGCGCTCGAAGATGGCCCGGTGCCATTCCCAGGGCGTGTGGGCTTCCTGGTACAGGTCGTAGAGCGTGCGGCCTGTCCAGAGGTTCGCGGGATCGGACACGAAGAACTCTCCGGTGGACAGCGGCAGCGTCATCGTGTCGGCGGTGTAGGTCTGGATCTTCAGGCCATGCGCCCCGCTCGCTGCGGCGGCATCGACGATGGCGAGCGCGCGGTCCAGCGAATGGTTGTGGTTGCCGGACATCTCCGCGATCACGAAAGGCGCGTGGCCAGCGCCGACCTTGCGCCCGGCGATCTCGAAAGCTTGCGTGCTCATGGGGCCTCCTTCGGTGCCGCGGCGAGCGGGTAGGCGTCCTTTTCCTTGTAGAGGAAGGACATCGCGACGCGCTCGGACGGGTCGGTCGCGAAATGCCGGCCCGCGTGCGAGAAGCTGCGCTTGGCAAACAGGTGGTAGCCCGCCGAGCCGGTGAAGAGGGCCGGGTAGTCCTGCTTGTAGGAGAACAGGCCCGGCCGGTGGTGGTATTCCCGCCGGTGGGGCAGATGCGGGTCGAAATCGAGGATCACGAGGAAGCCGCCCGGCCTCAGGACGCGGTCGGCCTCGGCGACGGCAGACAGCAGCTCGGTGCGGCCGACGAGGTAGAGGCAGAAGCCGAAGTACACGACATCGAAGCTCGCGTCCGCCCAGGGCAGCTTGTCGGCGGTGCCGGTGCGCAGGTCGACGCGGCCCGAGGCGCCGAAGCGCTCGCGGCCGTGCCCGATGGCCTTGCTGGAGGGGTCGAGGCCCGCAGCCCGCGCGTCGAAGAAGCGGGCGAGCCATTCGGTCTTGTGGCCGTCGCCGCAGCCAATCTCGAGGATGTCGTTGATCGATTCGCGGAAGGGCGCCAGCTCGGAGACGAGGAGGTCGCACTCGAAATGATTCTCGCGCGCCTCGTAGGCGCTACGGTTGCGCTCGAACCAAGCGTCGCCTTCCTTGTCGAGGAAGACGCTGGTCTGCGGTGCGGCGGAAGTCATGCGGTTACACCCGGAGGAGGTTTAGCAGGAAGTAGACGACGGGATCGTAGCGGTTCGGCACGCGCTCGTAGTCCAGGAAAAGGGCAGCGTCGGCGATGTTCCACGAGACGTGGCCGAGCAGCATCATGATCATCAGGGTGCGGGGCGCGCGGATGCGCAGGAACGGGCCCTCGACGGCGTTATCGCGCGGCACGGCGGCTACTTCGGCACTTCCGAGCGGGAGCAGGAGGACCTGTGCCATCTCCGGGGTGTCGAGCACGAGCTTCCATTCAGGATGGACGTGATTGGCTTCCTGGTAGCCCCAGAGGCGGCTGCGCGCCTGGCGCACGAGGCGCTCGAGCGGCACGCCCGAGGCGAACTCGAACTTCTCATGGTCGTAGCGGTAGTTCGCGTTGATGCCGTCCAACCACGCCTGACGCTCCTCGTCGCTGTAGTCGCGGTAAGGCGCTTCGGGGCTGTGGCGACCGGTCTCCAGGTCGAAGCGCTGGCCGGAGTTGACGAGCAGCAGGCGGTCGGCGAGCCCGGCGCGGGCCATGGGCTCGCGCATGGCCGCCGGTGTCGCCGGGTGGGCCACGTATTCATTGAGCGCGGCGCGAGAGCCGGCGATCGCGTACTGGTCGGCAAAAGGGATCACGCGTTTCGGGTCAAGGGCCTTCACCGTGTCGATGAAGGCACCGCCGCGCATCTCGCGGATGCGGTCGCGCTCGGCGCGCTTTTTTTCATCGGTGAGGTTGATGTAGCACGAGGGGTAGCCCGAGCCGCCGGAGTACGGGAGCATGGCGAGATCGGGCCGACCGTAGGTGGAACGCACGTACTCGATCATCGCCGGGTGGGGCTGGCAGTCGTTGGCGTTGAAGATCACGTAGCCGTCCCAGCGCAGCACGAGCGCGGAGTCGATCGCGCTGGCCATCGCGTCGGAAGGGTCGGGCTCGACCATGTCGGCCACGAGACCGGGCCGCAGCTCCACCGGCGAGCGCGGCGGGATGATGCGGATGTCCTTGAAGCCCAGCTTGTTGCGGACGAGGAAATCGACGACGAAGTTAGGCTTGCGGCCCATCACCAGCACGGTCGCGTTGCGGTCCAGCTTTTCCAGCGTGCCGAGCGAGCAGTGGTCCTCGTGGATGTGCGAGATGTAGATGTAGTCGAGCCGACCGACATCCTCGACGTGCGCGCCGAGCGGCGGGAAATGCACCCATGAGCCGTGGAAGATGCCGTCGTCCAGCCACGGGTCCATCAGCATCCGCACGCCACGGTGCTCGAGGATGGCCGTCGCGCCGCCGAAATTGAAGAGTTCCATGCGCCCCGCGTCCCCTGGTTGTTCCGGCTTACCGCGCCACCGCGAAGGCGACCACCTGGCGGCCGAGGTTCAGCCCCGCCAGCGCGCGGTAGTAGTCGCGCATTTCCTTCGTCTTGCCCTGGGCCCGCAGGTTCGCTTCGAACGCCACGCGCTTGAGGTGACAGGCGCGGCCCAGCTCGGCGTCGCTCACGTAGCGGTCGCCCATGAGGAGGAATATCTCCAGCGGGAAGGAGGCCTCCAGCACGCGCACGGAGAAGCCGCTGCCTTCCAGCAGCGCGGTGAGCGTGGTGCCGCTGAAGTAGTTGAGGTGGGCCGGCGGCGCCACCCACCATTCGGTCAGGCCGTGCACCGCCTGGCCGACGGTCTGGAAGGTGTTGAATTCGTTGGGCACGTCGATGACGAGCACGCCGCCAGGGCGGATGACCTTCTCGCGGATCTCGCACACGACGGCCTCGGGATCGGCCAAGTGTTCCAGCACGTTGAGCAGGGTGACGGCATCGAAGCGCTCGCCGAAGACGTCCATGCGGTCCATGCCGGCCTGCTTCACCGTGAGGCCGGTCTTCGCGCCGTGCGCGATGGCTTCTGGCGCGGGGTCGAAGCCGTGGCCCACGACGCCGCGCGACTGCCAGCGCGCGAGCGCCTGGCACCAGCCGCAGCCCACGTCCAGCAGCTTCAGGCCGTCGGAAGGCTGGCCGGTGAGCTCCACGATGGTCTCGAGGAGGTCGTCATAGTGGCCTTCGTAGAAGTCGCGGTCGCGGTCGATCGCCTGCAGGCCGGAGTCGTTCAGGCCCTGGTAGCTGGCCGCGTAGAACTCTTGCGCGTAATAGTGTGAGATATCCTCGGGCGAAGGCGTCGGGTCGATCTGTAGGAAACCGTAGCGGGGATTTTTTTTCAGCGGGTGGGTCATGGGTCAAGGCTTCGCGTTGTCCGGCCCGGCGATGTACCGCGCAAGGCCCTGCCAGCCGATGTTGGCGACGACGTCGAGCACGGAAAGGTGGCTCACGAAGCCGGAGGCGCCCTGCTGCGGGTAGGCGGGAGCGGGGAACTCGTCGAATTCTAGTTTGATCGCGTACTGGTCCCCGAAACCGTCGGCCTCGAGGTATTCCCGCGCACCGGGCGGGGAAATGTAGGTGGTGGCGCCCAGGTGCGCGCAGAGGGCCAGCACGCGCCCGGTGCGCGCTCCGCCGACGCCCAGCTCGCTGGCGCGCAGGCGCTCGGTGGCGAGGCCCAGCGCCTCGCAGCAATGCTCGATGAGCGCGATGTTGAGAAGGGCGAGCGAGGTGATGCCGGTGCTGTCTGCGGCCCGGCGCATGAGGCCAAGCGCCTCTTCCGCGTGCGGGTGCCTGCCGTAGGCGTTCGTGACGAGGGCGAGATGCTTGCGGCGCCAGCGCGCGGCGTCGTCCACCTGCACCTCCAGCAGCGATTCGCCCAGCCGCTGGCGGCGCGCGGGCACGGTGAGCCAGCGCGGCTGCCCGTCCAGCAGGACGCGGTTGCGCTGGTGCCAGGTGCCGCGCTCGTACTGCGCGTCGTCCAGGTACACGAAGCGGCCGGCGCGCGCGATGAGCCGCAGGTAGCCCGCCCATGGCATGTAGGTGGGCTGCATGATCGCGACGTTCATGGCGCCTGCCACTCCGCGCGCAGGAGTGCCCAGCGTTCCTGGTCGAGGAAGCGGCCGCCTTCCCGGATGGACTCGCGCTCCGTGCCTTCGCTGCGGAAGCCCAGGCTTTCGTAGAGGTGCCGGGCGCGCGGGTTGTCCTGGCGCGTGTGAAGCCAGACACGGTTCATCGCCAGCGGCCCGAACGCTTCCGCGAGGCCCAGCGCCATCGCCTGGCGCCCGATGCCGCAGCCCTGCACGAGGGCATCGCCGATGTAGATCTGCAGGTACGCGCTGGCGTGGCGGCGGTTGAGGTCGAGCAGGAAATTGCCGCAATGGGCGCTGTCCACGTCGATGGCCCACGCGGCGAGACTAGCGTGCCGCTGCCGCCATTGCCGGTGGCCTTCCAGCGTGACGGCGCTCGTGATGCCGAAGCTCGCGCGGATGGTGGGGTCGTTCAGCCAGCGCACGGTGGCCGCGTCGTGCTCGTCCGCCCAGGGGACGAGGCGCACGCTGGTGGCCGCGCGGATCATCGTGCGCGCTCCGCCATCCAGCCGGCCAGTCGGTCCGCGCCCAGGCCGTCGACGGCTTTCATCAGCCGGCCGCGCTGGCCGCGCAGCGCGTCGGGGTCGCCCAGCCAGCGCGCCAGCGCCGCGCGCGTGCCTTCGCCGAAATCGCTGGCCTCGCCGAGGTCGAGCAGCCAGCCTTCGCG
>NZ_JBWKZU010000047.1:0-40222 GCF_059424825.1 Acidovorax sp. GW101-11A03
GGCACGGAGCGAGGCGGGCCGCAAGGCCCAGCTGGTGCGTCTGCTTGATACGGCGGTGGAACGCCAGCAGGCGCGGCTGACCATGCCGCCTGCGCAGGTGGCGGACTGGATCCTGCTGCTGCTGGATGGCGCCTTTGGCCGGGCCATGGTGGAAGAGCGTTTTGACGCCCAGGCCTATCGCTCGCTGGTGCTGGGGGCCTTGGCCGCGGTGGTGGCGCCGGTGGGGGAGGGCGCATGACGCAGGCAGCGCACCCCCACGAACCCGCCGCACCCACCACCCCCGTCCACCCCGCACCGGCCAGTGCCGGGCGCGAACACGCCATCGACGCGCTGCGCGGCTTTGCGCTGCTGGGCATCCTCATGGTCAATGCGGGCAGTTTTGCATCCACCTACTTTGGCGTGGGTGTGGTGGACCCGGCCTTCTCCCGCACCGTGGACCATGCCGTGCGCTGGTGGGTGAGCTTCATCTTCGAGACCAAGTTCTACCTGCTGTTCTCGCTGCTGTTCGGCTACAGCTTTGCGCTGCAGATGGATTCGGCGGAGCGTTCGGGCAGCGCCTTTGTGCCGCGCTTTCTGCGCCGCCTGCTGGGCCTTTTGCTGCTGGGGCTTGCGCATGCCTGGTTGCTGTTCGCGGGCGACATCCTCGTCACCTATGCACTGCTGGGCGTGCTGCTGCTGGCCTGGCGCGGGCTGAAACCCGCATCGGCCACGGTGCTGGCCCTGGCGCTGCTGGGCATGGTGGCCGGAGGCTGGGGCCTGCTGGCCTGGCTGGTGGCGCATGTGCCGCCCATAGAGGTACCGGTGGCCGAGCTGCATGCCAAGGCGCAGCAGGCCGCACAGGCCTACCGTGCGAGCGCGCTGGATGCCATCGCCCAGCGCGGGCGAGACATGGCCGACGGCGTGTGGTTTGTGCTGGTGTTTGTGCAGGGGCCCTGTGCACTGGCCATGTTCCTGCTGGGGCTCGCGGCCCACCGCTCGGGCTTTCTGGCCCGGGTGTCGCAGCAGCCAGCGCACTTGCGGCGGTGGATGGCGTGGTGCCTGCCTGTAGGAGGGGCGGGGGCCCTGTTCTATGCCACGGCACAGGTGGGTACCAGCAGCGTGCAGCAGCCCGAGCATGTGGTGCTGGCCGCGCTGGCGGTGGACCTGGCCACGGCGCCGTTTCTTACCTTCGGCTATGTGGCGCTGCTGCTGTGGCTGCTGCAGCATGGCCCCGTGGGCCAGCGTCTGGGCGCGGCGCTGGAGCCTGCGGGGCGCATGGCGCTGTCCAACTATCTGCTGCAGTCGCTGATCGGGGCCACAGTTTTCACGGCCTATGGCTTTGCGCTGGTGGGCCGGGTGGCGCCCTGGCTGGTGGTGCTGGGGGTGTTCACGTTGTACGGGGCCCAGTTGGCGTGGAGCCACCGCTGGATGGCCACACACGCCTACGGCCCGGTGGAGTGGTGGCTGCGGGCCTTCACGCTTTGGCAGTGGCCAGCGTGGCGGCGCGGCGCGCCCTGACCACTGGCCAGGGCGCGGGCGGCGTGTTGCTCAGCGGGCCAGAAAGTCGCGCAGCGCGAACAGCGTTTCTTCCGGCGCTTCGGTCATCTGGTGGTGGCCTACGGGCAGGCTCGCGATCGACACCGATTGGCCTGCAGCGCGGGCCGCGTTGACCAGGCCTTGCGCGGCCTTCGGGGGGGTCATCTGGTCCTGCGCGCCCAGCGCAAACAGCACCGGGCAGGTGAGTTGCGCCATGGCGGCTTCGCCACCGGCGTAGCTGTCGCAGGCCACAAAGCCCCGGTGGAACACGTTGACGGCCGGGTTGCTGCGCAGCACCCGGCGGCCCAGCGCCATGCCCGTGCCAAACACCCAGGTGCCGGGCCCCAGGGCCGACGGGGGCGCGGCCAGCGTGTTGCGCGAGAACACGTTGACCATGCGCAGGGCCTTTTCGGGGTCGCTCTGCGAGGCCTCGATGAGCGCGGGCGATACCTTCATCGGGAAAGCCGTGCCCACCAGCACCAGATGGCTGACGCGGTCCTTGAGCCGAGCGGCGGCTTCCATGGCAATGAGCGAACCCCAGCTGTGGCCCACCAGGGCTGCGCGCTCCACGCCCGCAGCGTCGAGCAGCGCGCCGATGAAGTCGGCCGCCTGCTCCACCGATGCATGCGCGTCGCCACCGCTCTTGCAGTGGCCCGGCAGGTCGATGGCCAGCACGTTCCAGCCATGGTTGGCCATGTAGCGGCTTTGCAGGGCCCACACGCTGTGGTCGTTGAGCACGCCGTGGATGAACACCACGGTGGGCTTGGCGGCATCGAAGGCCTTGCCGCCGGTGTAGCAGTAGATGGCGGCGCCGTTGACTTGGATGTGCATGGTCAGGCCCCCGCTTTCTCGGCGGCCTTGAGCGCGCGCTTGAGGTCGTCGATGAGGTCGTCGGCATCTTCGAGGCCGATGGACAGACGGATGGTGCCCTGGCTGATGCCTGCGCCCGCCAGCGCGTCGTCGCTCATGCGGAAGTGAGTGGTGCTGGCTGGGTGAATCACCAGGCTGCGGCAGTCGCCCACGTTGGCCAGGTGGCTGAAGACCTTGAGTGTTTCGATGAACTTCTTGCCCTGCTCGCGATTGCCCTTGAGGTCAAAGCTGAACACGGAGCCTGCGCCACGCGGCAGCAGCTTTTGCGCGAGGGCGTGGCTCGGGTGAGACTCCAGCATGGGGTGGCCCACGCGCGACACAAACGGCTGCGCAGCCAGAAATTCCACCACCTTCTCGGTGTTGCGCATGTGCTGCGCCATGCGCAGCGGCAGGGTCTCGATGCCTTGCAGGATGAGCCAGGCCGTGTGCGGGCTCATGCAGGCGCCAAAGTCGCGCAGCCCCTCGCGCCGCGCACGCAGCAGGAAGGCACCCACGGTGCTTTCTTCGGTGAACACCATGTTGTGGAAGCCGTCGTAGGGCTGGGTCAGCTCGGCAAACTTGCCGGCGGATTTTGGGCCGTCCCAGTCAAAGCTGCCGCCGTCCACCACGATGCCGCCCACCACGGTGCCGTGGCCCGAGAGGAACTTGGTGGCCGAGTGGTAGACGAGGTCGGCGCCATGCTCGAAGGGCTTGATGAGCCAGGGGGAGGTGAGGGTGGAGTCCACCAGCAGCGGCACGCCCGCTTCGTGTGCCATCGCACTCACGGTGGGGATGTCCAGCACATCCAGGCCCGGGTTGCCCACGGTTTCGCCAAAGAACAGCTTGGTGTTGGGGCGCACAGCGGCGCGCCAGGCGTCGATGTCGCCCGGCTTCACAAAGGTGGTTTCGATGCCAAAGCGCGAGAGCGTGTAGTGCAGCAGGTTCTGGGAGCCGCCATACAGCGCCGTGCTCGCCACGATGTGGCTGCCCGCGCCCATGATCGTGGCAATCGCCAGGTGCAGCGCGGCCTGGCCGCTGGCGGTGGCAATCGCGCCCACGCCACCTTCCAGGGCCGCCACGCGCTGCTCCAGCACTGCGTTGGTGGGGTTGCTGATGCGGCTGTAGACATGGCCGCCGCGCTCCAGGTTGAAGAGCGACGCTGCGTGGTCGCTCGACTCGAAGACGAACGAGGTCGTCAGGTGGATGGGCGTGGCGCGCGCGCCGGTGGCGGGGTCGGGGCTCGCCCCTGCGTGCAGGGCCAGCGTGTCAAAGCCGGGGTCGGAATAGCCGGGCATCGGGTGTCTCCCATGTTGTCAATGCAGGCGGGCATTGTGGGCTATATTTGGTAGCAAATTGTCTATAGCGCCTGCCGCGCTTCTCTCGCCCTCTCGGAGACCCAGCACCATGAAAGTCAGCGACATCCTTCGCGTCAAAGGCAACACCTTGTACACCGCCTCGCCCGACGAGCCGCTGGCAGGCGCCGTGGCCCTGATGGCCGAGCGCGACATCGGTTCGCTGGTGGTGATGGAGCATGGTGACCTGGTGGGCATGCTCACCTTCCGCGAAGTGATCCAGGCCGTGGTGAAAAACGGCGGCAGCGTGGGCACGATGCTGGTGCGCACCGCCATGGACGATGCGCCTTTGACCTGCACCCTGGAAACCGACATGGACGAGGTGCGCCGCATGATGCTGGACCGCCACGCGCGCTACATGCCGGTGATGGACCGCCGCATGCTCATGGGCGTGATCAGCTTCTACGACGTGGCCAAGGCCGTGGTGGACAGCCAGAACTTCGAGAACAAGATGCTCAAGGCCTACATCCGCGACTGGCCTGAGGAAGAACCACGCGCCTGACCCCGCCGGGGGCTCCGGTTGCCGCCGTGGCGTGGCCCTGCCACCGCGTGGATGCCCGGATCAGTGGTTGTGTGCCGCCGATCGGGCGCCCAGCCAGGCCTCGATGTCCTCGGGCGGGAGGGGCTTGCCGAACAGATAGCCCTGCATGACCGGGCACCCATGCGCCTGCAACCATTGCTGCTGGCCCACGGTTTCCACGCCTTCCGCCACCACCACCATGCCCAGGCTGTGCGCAATGCTCAGCACCGACACCGTGAGTGCGCGCGCCGTGGCGCTGGTGGTCAGGTCCTGTACGAAGGCCATGTCCAGCTTGAGTTCGCTGATCGGCAGCCGGTGCAGATAACTGAGGCTGGAGTACCCGGTGCCAAAGTCGTCCAGCGACAGCTTGAAGCCTTGCCGGTGCAGGGTGTCGATGTTGGCCAGGGTCACCGGCCGCGCGTCCATCATCACGCTTTCGGTGATCTCCAGCAGCACATCCCCGGGGCGCAGGCCGTGCTGTTTCAAGGCGTCGGCGATCTCCTGCGCCAGCCCGGGTTGGTGAAAGCTGCGGCCTGACAGGTTGATGGCCACGCAAGGCACGGGATGGCCTGCCGCGCGCCATGCCGCAAGCTGGCGGCAGGCTTCGTCCAGCAGCCACAGTGTGAGCGTGTGGATCAAGCCCGCCTCTTCTGCAATGGCGATGAACTGTGAAGGCGGCACCATGCCCCAGGTGGGGTGGTGCCAGCGTGCCAGGGCTTCGACGCCATGCAGCGTATCTGGCGAGCTGCTGAGCACCTGGGGCTGGTAGTGCAGGGTGAGGCTGCGTTCCGCCAGCGCCTGTTGCAGCGCGCGTTCCAGCGATGCGCGCTCTTGCGCGCGGCGGTTCATCTCGGCGCTGAAAAGCTGCAGGCTGTGCCGGTGGTCGCTTTTGGCCTGGTGCATGGCCTGGTCCGCGTGCAGCAGCAGGGTGTCGATGTTGCTGCCGTCGTCGGGGAACATGGCGATCCCCAGGCTGGCGTGGGGCCTATGGACCTGCCCGTTGATGTGCAGGGGCTGGGCGATGGATTCCAGAATCCGCTGCGCCATGGGCACTGCCTGTTCGGTGGTGCATTCGGACAGCAGCAGCACAAATTCGTCCCCCGACAGCCGCCCGATCAGGTCGCGCGCACGCAGGCACTGCGTGAGCCGCGCGGCCACCTCGCACAGCAGGGCGTCGCCTGCGGCGTGCCCCTGGGTGTCGTTGATCTGCTTGAACCGGTCCAGATCCAGAAACAGCAAGGCCCCGGGGCGCTCTTCGTGCTCCAGGCCGGCCAAGGCGCGTTCTGCGCTGCTGCGGAACATGGCGCGATTGGGCAGGCCCGTGAGCGTGTCGAAAGACGCCAGCTGGTGAATGCGGCGGTGGGTGCTGTCCCGTTCGATGGCCAGGGCGCACAGGTGCAGGCACACCTCCACCAGGCGGTGGTGCAGCGCACCGGGGCTGCGTGGCTCCCGAAAATAAAAGGCGAAAGTGCCTACCGGCTTGCCCTGGTGGTTGGAGATGGGGCTGGACCAGCAGGCCCGCAGGCCCGTGGGGGCGAACAGGTCGCGGTAGTCCGTCCACAGGGGGTCGGTGGTGATGTCGGTGACGATCACCGGCGCGTTGCGAAACGCCGCCGTGCCGCAGGAGCCCACCTTCGGACCTATAGGAAGGCCATCCAGGGCATCGCAAACCGCCGCTGGCAGGCCGGGGGCGGCCAGAGGGCGCAGGCAGCCTTGTGCATCGACTGCCAGGATGGAGGCCGTGACTTCGGGGGCAATCCGCTCCACCTCGCGGCACACGAGCGCCATCAGGTCTGGCAGCGGCAGTTCGTTGACCATGCCTTCCAGCACCTTTGTCTGCAGCACTTCGTGCATCTTGGTCAAGGTGATGTCCGTCAGCACCGTGATGCTGCCTCCTGGGCCGCCCGAGGCCTCGGGCGAGGCATTGATCACCATCGACACCCAGCGTGGTTGCCCGGACTTGCTGTACAGCATGGTCTCGACATGGAACTCGCCCTGGGTACTGACTTTGGAGCGGATGCTGCCCAGCAGGGCCGGATCGGAATGCGGGCCCAGCAGCACCTCGCTGAGCAGCTTTCCCAGCATTTCCTCGGGCTGAAAGCCAAAGAGCCGCGTAAACCCCTGGTTGATGTACACCACCCGCTTGGCGCTGTTGGTCATCACGATGGCGTTGTCGCTGGCATCCAGGGCCTTGCGAAGGGGGGCATCGCCCAGCATGGGGGGCAGAAATTCTGCGTGGGGCAAAGAGGGACCAGGCATTGGCAGGGCAGAGGCGGGCATGGAGGTCCCGGAGGTGGTGTGCCGATCCTAGCAAGCGCGTGGGGCCATGCCAAGCGCGATATGCCCTGCGCAGGGCGGGACAAGATCAGTGGATACGCCGGTTGCGCTCCAGGCCGTTGGGGGGCGGTGGGTCTGGGATAATCCCGCCCCATGAGCGGCAACACCATCGGTACCCTATTCGCAGTCACCAACTTTGGTGAATCCCACGGCCCAGCCATTGGCTGCGTGATCGACGGCTGCCCGCCGGGCATGGCCCTCACCGAGGCCGACATCCAGGCTGACCTGGACCGGCGCCGCCCTGGCACCAGCCGCCACGTCACGCAGCGCAACGAGCCGGATGCGGTGGAGATCCTCTCTGGCGTGTACGAGGGCAAGACCACCGGTACCCCCATTGCCCTGCTGATCCGCAACACCGACCAGCGCAGCAAGGACTACAGCAACATCGCCGAGAGCTTCCGCCCCGGCCATGCCGACTACACCTACTGGCATAAGTACGGCATCCGCGACCCGCGCGGCGGTGGTCGGTCATCGGCCCGCCTGACGGCGCCCACCGTGGCCGCAGGCGCCGTGGCCAAGAAGTGGCTGGCACAACAGTATGGCGTCGAGTTCCGCGCCTGCATGACCCAGCTGGGCGAACTGCCCATCCCATTCGAGAGTTGGGACCACGTACGCAACAACCCCTTCTTCGCCCCTGTGGCCGACGTGCAGCAGTACGAGGACTACATGGATGCCCTGCGCAAGGCGGGCGACTCCTGCGGGGCCCGCATCCGCCTGCAGGCCACGGGCGTGCCCGTGGGGCTGGGCGAGCCGCTGTACGACAAGCTGGATGCCGACATCGCCCACGCCATGATGGGCTTGAACGCCGTGAAAGGCGTGGAGATTGGCGCGGGCTTTGCCAGCGTGGCGCATCGCGGCACCATGCATGGCGACTCGATGACGCCCCAGGGCTTTCGCACCAACAACGCCGGTGGCGTGCTGGGCGGCATCAGCACCGGGCAGGACCTGGAGGTGAGCATCGCCATCAAGCCCACCAGCTCCATCATCAGCCCGCGCGAGTCCATCGACATCCACGGCAAGAGCACCGAGGTGATCACCAAGGGCCGCCACGACCCCTGCGTGGGCATTCGCGCCGCGCCGATTGCCGAGGCGCTGCTGGCGCTGGTGGTGATGGAGCACGCGCTGCGCCACCGCGCCCAGTGCGGCGATGTGGTGCCGCCCGTGCCGCCCATCCAGGCTTCGTTTCTGTAACACCAACTCCCACCGTCCCAGGGGCGGTCCCTCTGTATGAGCAACCGCTTGTTCCGGGCCTTCCGTCGCCGGGCGCTGGCCGCCTTGGCCGTGCCGCTGTGGCTGGGCGGCTGTAGCGGCATTGTGCCCACAGCCCCCGTGGCGGGCAGCGCGCCGCCCCACATCGACATCACCCTCATCGGCTTCAACGACCTGCACGGCAACCTGGAGCCGCCCCACATGGCGCACCGGGTGCAAGGGCCCACGGGCCCGGTGCTGGCGCCTGCCGGAGGCATGGCCTACTTTGCCAGCGCCATGGCGGCCCTCAAGGCCCAGTCGCCGCACCATGCGGTGGTGTCGGCGGGTGACATGGTGGGCGCCTCGCCGCTGGTGTCGTCGCTGTTTCTGGACGAACCCACGATCGAAGCGGTCAACCGCATGCAGATCGACTTCAATGCGGTGGGCAACCACGAGTTCGACCGGGGCTGGCGCGAACTGCTGCGGCTGCAGCACGGCGGCTGCGAGAAATTCACCTCGCGCGAGCCCTGCCGCATCAGCAAGCCGTTCGAGGGCGCCCGATTTGGCCTGCTAGCGGCCAACACAGTGCGCGAAGACGGGCGCACCCTGCTGCCCGCCACGGGGCTCAAGCGGTTCACCGAAGGCGGCGTCACGGTCACCATGGGTTTTATCGGCCTTACCCTGCAGGCCACACCCACCATGGTCAGCCCGTCGGGCGTGGCGGGGCTGCGCTTTGAGGACGAGGCGGCCACGGCCAACGCACTGATTCCGCAGCTCAAGGCCCAGGGCGCTGATGTGATTGTGGTGGCCATCCATGAAGGCGGAAGTACCACGGCGGGCGTGCAGGAGACCAGCTGCGCAGGCCTGTCGGGCGACATCGTGCCCATTCTGGAGCGCCTGGACCCTGCCGTGGATGTGGTGGTCTCGGGCCACACGCACCAGGCCTATGTGTGCGACTACAGCCGCGTGAACCCGGCCAAACCCTTCTTGCTGACCAGCGCAGGCCAGTACGGCACGCTGCTCACTGACATCCAGCTGCGCGTGGATACGCGGACCCGCCGTGTGGTGAGCAAGACAGCACGCAATGTGGTGGTGCAGGGCGAGGCCTTCACTGGTGCCCAGGGCCTTGTGCCCGTCACCACCGCCGTGCCTGCCTTCCCGGCAGACCCAGGTGTGCAGAAGATCATCGACACCTACCGCGCCGCCGCCATTCCACTGGCCCAGCGGCCCGTGGGCCAGGCCAAGGGCCCCATGCGCCGCCAGCCCAACGCGGCGCTGGAGAGCGTGCTGGGCAACCTGGTGGCGGACGCCCAACTGCTGGCCACGCGTTCGCCCGAAGAGGGGGGCGCGCAGCTGTCGTTCATGAACCCCGGCGGCCTGCGCGCCGACCTGGTGCCGGATGAGCAAGGGCTGGTGCGGTATGGCCAGCTGTACGCGGTGCAGCCCTTTGGCAACCAGCTGGTGGTGAAGACCTTCACGGGGGCACAGATCCGAGCGGTGCTGGAGCAACAGTTCGCCAGCGGCGGCAACACGGTGCAGCGGCCCCGGGTGCTGTCGGTGTCCAGCGGCTTCAGCTACCGCTACGACCTGACCCAGCCCGCCGGGGCGCGCATCAGCCAGATGGTGCTGAACGGCGCGCCATTGGCCGACGCGCAACCGGTGCGCGTGGTCATGAGCAGCTTTCTGGACAGCGGCGGCGACAACTTCACGGTGCTGACCCAGGGCCGGGACCGGCAGGTGGGCGCGCTGGACCTGGACGCGCTGGAGGCCTACTTCCGCCAGCAAAGCCCGGTGGCGCCGCCCGCCACGGACCGCATCACGCGCGTGGGCCGCTGACGCGGGGCCGCGCTGCAGCCATAGTGCGGGTCAGCTGCGGCGGCGCAGCGCACCCAGCCATTGCAGCGGGTTGAACCCGGTGACCAGCCCGGTCGCCACCAGCACCAGCGCGCCGCCCCAGAGCATGCCCGGCCCCAGGGCCTCGCCCAGAAAGACATGGCCCCAGGCCACGCCAAACAGCGGGATCATGAAGGCCGAACTCATGGCGGCCACGGGCGAGACATGCTTGAGCACCCGCAGGTTGAGCCAATACGCCAGGCCCGAGGTCACGATGCCCATTACGGCCACGGCGGCCAGTGCGCCGGGTGTGAAGCGCGCTTCGGGCAGGCTCCAGGCTGCGCCCGGCAGCAACAGCACCAGGGCGGCGGCATGGATGCCTGCGGCAATCGACAGCGGGGACATGCGCTGGGTGGCGCGTTTCATCCAGGTGGTCGAGATGCCATAGCAGGCCGACGCCGCCACACAGGCCGCCGCCGCCAGCAACAGGGCGGGGGTGGGCTGCACGGGGCCCAACTGCACGATCAGCGCCACGCCCGCAAAGCCGCTGAGGCAGCCCAGCCACTTGCGCGCGCTCAGCGTGTCTTCCTTCATCCAGGCGGCGGCGATCACGCCAAACGGTACAGCCATGGTGTTGAGCAGCGAGCTGTAGCCCGCTGGCAAGTGCAAGGCCGCCCAGGCGTACAGCAAGAAGGGCAGGGCGACGGTGAGCGTGCCCAGCCCGAACAGCTCGCGCCAGTGGCGCCAGGGCCAGGACTCGTTGGCGAGGCGCATGATGCCAATCAGCGTGAGCGTGGCCAGCCCGATGCGCAGGGCCGCCATCACGTTGGGCCCCAGCACGGGGCTGGCGATGCGGATGAAGAGGAATGAGGCGCCCCACAGGGCAGACAGCAGCACCAGCTGCAGAAAGTGGCGGGTTTTCACCGCAGCGATTGTCGGGCACGGGCGCTGGGCGTGCTGCATGTGCGGGTAAAAAACTTAAAGCAAAAAATGCCGTTTGCGCTCGTCCAGTATGCCGTTGCAGCTATCGTTTCAGGAGCGTTGCGCGCTGTAGCCTTGGTGACAGCGCTGCTGGCAGCATCTGTCGGGAAGCCATGGCGTTGTTTGATTGCTATGCTATTGATAGCTATCAAGGCATGATGGGCGCGCGGTAGGCGCCAAAAAAGCTTGAACTCCATGCCCGGTGGGCCGGGTGGAGGTGACCACGTCGCCTGGCCTGGCGCTGACCTACCTACTTGCGCACTTCATCGACCATGGCGCGGAAGTCGTCGATGTCTTCGAAGCTGCGGTAGACGCTCGCAAAGCGGATGTAGGCCACCTTGTCGAGCTTCTTGAGTTCGCGCATGACCAGTTCGCCAATGCGGCCGGACAGCACTTCGCGCTGGCCGAGGTTGAGCAGCTTTTCTTCGATGCGCTCGATGGCGCTGTCGATCTGCTCCGTGCTCACCGGGCGTTTGCGCAGTGCCAGGCTGAACGAGCCGAGCAGCTTGCTGCGGTCGTATTCAATGCGCCGACCATCCTTCTTGACGATGGCCGGGAAGTTCACTTCCGGCCGCTCGTAGGTCGTGAAGCGCTTGTCGCACGCGCCGCACTGGCGGCGGCGGCGGATGAAGACCCCATCCTCAGACACCCGCGTTTCAACGACTTGCGTTTCGAGGTGGCTGCAGAAGGGGCACTTCATGGACTTCCAGGACCGGCTTGCTTAACGGTAGACCGGGAAACGTGCAGTCAGGGCGTTGACCTTGGCGCGCACGGCGGCGATGTTGGCCTCATCGCGGGGGTTGTCCAGCACGTCTGCAATCAGGTTGGCCGTGATGCGGGCTTCTTCTTCCTTGAAGCCGCGTGTGGTCATGGCGGGGGTGCCAATGCGCACGCCGCTGGTCACCATCGGCTTTTCAGGGTCGTTGGGGATGGCGTTCTTGTTGATGGTCATGTGGGCGGCGCCCAGCACGGCCTCGGCTTCCTTGCCGGTGATGCCCTTGGCGCGCAGGTCCACCAGCATCACGTGGCTTTGCGTGCCGCCCGACACGATGCGCAGGCCGCGTGCGGTCAGTGTCTCGGCCACGACCTTGGCGTTCTTGGCCACTTGCTCTTGGTAGGCCTTGAACTCGGGCTGCATCGCTTCCTTGAAGGCCACGGCCTTGGCTGCAATCACATGCATCAGCGGGCCGCCTTGCAGGCCGGGGAAGATGGCGCTGTTGATGGCCTTCTCGTGCTCAGCCTTCATCAGGATGATGCCGCCACGGGGGCCGCGCAGGCTCTTGTGCGTGGTTGATGTCACCACGTCGGCGTGGGGCACGGGGTTGGGGTACACGCCGGCAGCGATCAGGCCCGCGTAGTGGGCCATGTCCACCATGAAGATGGCGCCGATTTCCTTGGCGACCTTGGCAAAGCGGGCAAAGTCGATGTGCAGGCTGTAAGCGGATGCACCAGCCACGATCAGCTTGGGCTTGTGCTCGCGGGCCTTGGCTTCCATCGCGTCGTAGTCGATTTCTTCTTTGGCGTTCAAGCCGTAGGAGACCACGTTGAACCATTTGCCCGACATGTTCAGCGGCATGCCGTGGGTCAGGTGGCCGCCTTCGGCCAGGCTCATGCCCATGATGGTGTCGCCGGGCTTGAGGAAGGCGAGGAACACGGCTTCGTTGGCGGATGCGCCGCAATGCGGCTGCACGTTGGCGGCATCGGCGCCGAAGATCTTCTTCACGCGGTCGATGGCCAGCTGCTCGGCCACGTCCACATGCTCGCAGCCACCGTAGTAGCGCTTGCCGGGATAGCCTTCGGCGTACTTGTTGGTCAGCTGGGTGCCCTGCGCCCACATCACGGCGGGGGAGGCGTAGTTCTCGCTGGCGATCAGCTCGATGTGGTGCTCTTGCCGGGCGTTTTCGGCCTGGATGGCGGCGAAGAGTTCGGGGTCGGTTTGTTCGACAAGAATGTTGCGGTCGTACATGGTTTGGCAGTCCTAAGAACTTGTGTCCCTTGAAACAAGGGCTGCCCAGGCGAACGGCTGAACGCAGCGGGTGGCCCCGTGCGGCACGCTTCCCAGTGGTTCACAAGGGGCGGGCCCTTGCCGGTTTCCACGTCAGCGGCAGCACCCTGTGCGGGTACCGCGCCTATCGCCAGTCGCGTACTTCGCTAGTGTAGCCGACACGGCGGCGTGCACCTACGAGGTGCATCGCACAAATCTCCGCTGGGCCGAGGGGTTCACAGACCCGACAGCAGGGCCACCTTGTCGGCGGTCGCGGTGGGCGCTGCCGGGGGGGCTGCGGCCGGAATGCTCTGGGCAGGCGCCTGGGTGGACAGCGATGGGGGAGGGTTGAAGGGCATGGCCCGGCCATTGGCGACCTGGCGCAGGCGGAAATGCTCTGCCATCACCTTGGCTGCATAGCCGCCATCGTCGGCCATGTTGGCTGCGCCCACGTAGTAGCGCAGGCCGCCTTCGACGGAGCCAGCGCGCGCAATGCATTCCTGCAGAACCTTGACACCCACACGCAGGTTGCTCACCGGGTCGAAGGCCGCAAAGTGGCCGCCAAAGCTCTGGTATTTGTCGGTGTGCACGCGGGTCATGACCTGCATGAGGCCCTGGGCGCCCACGGCGCTCTCGGCAAACGGGTTGAAGCTCGACTCGATCGCCATGATGGCCAGGATCAGCGTGGGGTCGATCTTGGCGCGGGTGCCGATCTCATAGGCCTCGGCCACCAGCACGCTGAGCGGCTCGGGCGCCACGCGGTACTTCTTGCTGAGCCAGAAGGCCACTGCGGCCTGCTCCTTGGGCAGGTCCTTGGGGTTGGCGGCCGTGGCGCGCTCGCTGGCTTCGGGCTCGATGGGCATGCCCAGCATTTCCACCTGGCGGGCCTGCAGCCAGCCCATAAGACGCTCTTCGCCAGCTTGGCGCAGGTCGGGCCGGGCTGTGAGGGCAATGATGATGAAGGCAACTGCCAGGCCGATGAGGGCAAAGCTGTTGTGGGTGATTTCAAGAAAACCTTCGGTCACATCGGCCACGAAGGTTCGTACGCCGGAGACTATTTTTCCTGACGCTGTCATAGCTCTTCCTTTCTGAGGCGCAGCGGGAGCTTGGAGCAGTCACTGGGACTGCACCTTCCCGGCAAGTCGCCTGGATTGGTACGCCATCAAGTCCGGGCTGCACGTCTGTGGAGTGCTTGTCGCCTGGTTTGACTTAGCCGGGTTCGGCAGCGGGTTGGGGTTTTTACTAGCCCGTTTTCAGGGCTGGCGGATTCTAGAAGCTCTCTAAATGCATAGTCAATACTAACAATCGAAATCATCAGACACTTGAGTTATGAAAAATCTGTAAAAAATTACAGTTTTTGGGCTCTTTGAGGGGCTCGAAGTTGCCTGGCGCGGGTGGTGGGTGTGACACCCCCGTGTCAAATTCAATCGGCCGTGTGGCCGTCATTGAGAATCCGATTTGAGCCCGGAGAGCGACTTTGGTAAGGTGGAGGCGCCTGTAGATTTCAGGCATCGCCAGACGAAGCGAAATCTCCCTCCGAGGGCATTCAGTGCCAAGGTGCAGCAGATGCCGCTTCTAAGGCAACCCCTGGAGGCAATCCCTTGCCTCCTCGCCATGCGGACCTTTATCTCCGCATCGCGACCGATGGCAAAGACCGTTGTGTCAGCCGTCAAGCCCGGCGGGCAGGCCATGAGGCCCTGTCCGTCGGGCTTTCTTGTTTGTGCTTCACCCTTGGGATCCTCTGCACAATTCTGCACAAATCACCGCGCCGTGTGCATCTGCGGTCTCGGGCTGTCTGCGGCGTTGCAAATACTCGCAATAGCTACGGCTATTGCTGCTTTTTGCGCCTTGCAGCCCATCCCGTTCCGCAGCGCCCGCTTGCCGCTCCATTCGTGCAGGATCCCTTGGCGATTGGGCATTGGCGTCTATATATAGATAATGGGGGCTGCCCCTGGCGGGGCGACTGTTCGCCCGCAGTAGGGCGAGGTTCCCATAGAGGGGCCGCAGCCTGTCGGCTGCCTGTCCAAGCCTTGTGCCAGATCACCTGTAGAAGGTTGGTGTGGTGCATACAAAGGCGCCCGCTCAGAACCCGGTGAAAATAGCCCCTTTGTTGCCCCGGCACGCATGCAGTGCGCTTGCCGTGGCAGGTCCTCTTTTGGCAATGCGCCAGGGGTGCCTTCGTTATCCATTGGATCCATGTTTCCATTTTTTTCCCGCAGCAAAATGTCCGACGCACCTGAAGTGAATCCGGCCCCGGCCAAAACCCAAGAGCCGCATCCGCTCGACGCGCTGACCGGCGGTGCTTTTTCTGCCGCCACGTCCGGCGAGCGCGCCTCCCGCATCCGTGACTGGCTGGCCACCCAGCCCGCGCCCGAACAGCTGCAGGAAGTCTTCAAGGAGCTGAGCGGCCGTGACAAGGGTGCCGCCCGTGCCGTGCGTGAGCGCCTGGATGAAATCCGCCGCGCCAAGGGGCAAGAAGCGATCGCCGCCGAATGGGCCGAGAAGGCCCAGGCGCTGTTGGCCGCCCCCAAGCTCAATATTGCAGACGCCCTGGCCTGGCAGCGCGATGCGGCCAAGGCCGGTGCGCCCTTGTCCCGTGAACCGCTGTCGTTGCTCAAGGCGCAGATGGCTGACCGCGTGAAGGTCATCGAAGACCTGCAGCACCGCGTGCAGGTGCAGCGCGAAGCCGCCGTGCTGCTTGCACAACGCATTGAAGTGCTCTCGACCAAGCCTTGGCGCGATGCACATGCGGCGCTTGAACTGCTGCGCGCCGACGTTGCGCGCTGGCAGGAGCAAGCCCAGGAACTGACGGGCGACGCCAGCTGGGTGAGCGTGGAAGCCCGCTTCCCCCCGCTGCTGGACGCCTCTCGCACCCAGTTGCTGGTGGTGTGGGAAGCCTTCCAGCCCGCCGTGGCCCAGGCGGCCGCAGCGGCCGAAGACGCAGCAGCACCCTTGCCCCCCGTGCCCGTGTGGGCCGATGAACTGCGTGCTGCGCGAGGCCTGCCTACCGAGGCGGCCGCTTCTTCGGCTGCAGCCAAACCCGCGCGTGCCACCAAGCCCAAGGTGGCTCCCGAGGTGGTGGAGAAGGCCGCACAGGTGGTGCGCGAAGCTCTGGCGACGCTGGAAAAGGAAACCGCCGAAGGCCATGGCAAGGCCAGCGCCGGTGCCGCCGCCGCCCTGCGGGCCGTGCTCAAGGTGCATGGCAAACACATCGACAACGCGCTGGAGCAGCAGGTGCACACCGCACTGGTGGCTGCGGGCGAACTGGAGGGCTGGCAGCGCTGGAGCGCCGACCAGGTGCGCGAAGACCTCGTCGCCAAGGCTGAGGCATTGCTCAATCGCCCCGAAGGGCAGGCCCTGGGTGGCCGCAAGATGCAGGAGACCCTGCGCAACCTGCGTGACCAATGGAAGCAGGCAGACCAAGGCGGTGCCCCCAACCACGCCTTGTGGAAAAAATTCGACGAAGCCTGCAACGCCGCGCACAAGGTCGTCGAGGCCTGGCTGGACAAGATCCGCACCGAAGCGGCTGAGCACAAGGCGCAGCGCCTGGCGCTGATCGAAGAGGTCAAGGCCTGGGCGCAAGAGCACGCGTCATCGACCGACTGGAAGGGCATGAACCGCGCTCTGTACCAGTTTGGTGACCGCTGGCGCGAGGGTGGCCATGTGGGCGAAAAGCTGTTTGCCGAACTGCAGCCGCAGTGGAAGCAGGCCATTGCCCTGGCCGCCGCGCCGCTGGAGGCCGCACAAAAAGACAGCCTGGCCCGCCGCCACGCCATGATCGAGGAAGCAACGGCGCTGGGCGCTGCACCCACGCTGCGCATCGACGCGGTCAAGGCCCTGCAGCAGCGCTGGCAAGCCGAGGCGCAGTCCGTGCCGCTGGATCGCAAGCACGAACAAAAGCTGTGGGATGCTTTCCGCAAACCCATTGACGAGGCGTTCAATCGCAAATCGGCCGACCGTGAAAAGGCTGCTACCGAACTGAGCGCACGCGACCGCGCGGTGCTGGACGCCTCCAAGGCCCTGGAGACTGCCAATACCACGGGCGATGCCCAGCAGATCCGTGCTGCCGTGCAGGCGCTGGAGGCTGCATTGCGTGGCCAGGCCCAGGCGGCTGAAGCGGTGGCTACTGCGCAGAAGGCGGAGGCGGCACAAAACGCTGCGTCGCCTGCCGAGCAGGCCGGCGCGGGTGATGCTCCTGCGGCGGATGTTGATGCGAGTGGGGCAGCCGCTGATGGCGAAGCTGCGGCACCTGCCGCCGCCCCTGTGGCGCCCCCCAAGCCAGCCCGCCCCGTGGTGGCTGTGCGTGGCGACGACCGCCCTGGTATGAAAAAGGATGCACCAGCCGCCGCTGGCCGTGGCGCGCGTCCAGGTGATCGCCGTGATGGTCGTCCTGGTGACCGTGACGCGGGCCGTGGCCCGCGCACCGAAGGCCGTTTTGGTGACCGCAATGACCGTGGCGGCCGCATGGGCGAGCGCCCTGCTCACGAAGACCGTGGTCCCCGCCTGGGTGATGCGGCTTTCCGGGCACAGCGTGATGCCATGGAGCACGCTCAGCTGGCGCTGAAAAAGTTGGCAGCCCAGGCCCATGGTGAAACGCTGACCCAGTTGCTCGCGGCGTGGGACAAGCGCGATCCGTCCCAGGTCCCGAGTGCACAGGACCTGGGTGGCCGCGTGACGGCATCCGTGCGCGCCGCATGGACGCAGGCTCTGTCCGCTGCGCCCCAGGGCGATGCATCCGAAGCGTTGCTGCGCCTGGAAATGGCAGCCGAAGCCCCCACACCCGCGGAGCACATCGCTGCTCGGCGCATGCTGCAACTGCAACTGCTGACGCGCCGTAACGACCCGGCCCCGGCCCAGACCTGGGGCCAGGATGCTGCCCGCGTGCTGGCCAGTGCCAGCGACCCTGCCAGCGCCCGGCGTCTGCAGAACGTGCTGAAGACGCTGCTGCGCAAGCAGTAAGGGATGAGGGTGCTGCTCGGGTGGCCCGGAGGGGCTCCCGGGCATGTGCCGCGGGCCCGTGCAGGCGAATGCGCCGATCCACGGGTGTGCTGCGTAGTGGTGATTGGCTGCGACGAAATGTAGGCAGCACAAATGAAAAATCCCCGGCATGCGGGGATTTATTTTTTTGGCGCTTTCAAAGCAATGGAAGTGCTCTGAATGTTTGCATATGGCGGAGAGGGCGTCCGTATTCTAGGTAATTTTTGTCTACTGATCTCATTCGGAAAATTTCTGCAACTGACTGATTTGTAAGGTTTTTTTCTAAAATTTACATCCGAGACCATCCGAATCAAATCGATTCAATCATTTCTCCAATGGTGCAATGAAAGGTGCAATTGAAATGATGGCGGACTGATACCATTGGTGTCCCTCTCAGGAAATTTACCCCCCTGAAATCTGAGGTGAATGTATAGAGCAGGCTTCCAGTCTGTCCCCCAATGTTGGCGAGGTGGTGCTGTGGTTCGCAAGGCAAAAGAGTTGTCCCCGTTGGAAATCAGGCGCCTCAAAGATGCAGGTCGCTATGCGGTTGGTGGCGTTTCCGGCCTTTATCTCTATCTGAACGGGGGCAATGGAAGTTCTTGGGTGCTGCGTGTGACGGCAGCTGGCAAGCGCGAGGTCATGGGGCTGGGGCCCTACCCTGAAGTGGGGGTGGGCGATGCCCGCGAAAAAGCCCGGGCGGCGAAGGCGCTTTTCGAACAGGGCATCAACCCGAAGATTCAACGCAAGGAGCAGGAGAGTGCGCTCCAGGCGAAGCAAGCCTCTCTCAAGACATTCGAAGAGGCGGCGGTGGCCTACATTGCAGCCCATGGTGATGGGTGGAAGAATCCCAAGCACCGAGCCCAGTGGCAGAGCACTTTGGAAGCCTATGTTTTCCCTGTGATCGGCGGTCTGCTGGTCCAGGATGTGACCCAGGACGGGGTGATGGCGGTCCTAGAGCCCATCTGGAAGACCAAAAACGAAACGGCTTCTCGGGTGCGCGGACGCATGGAGTCGGTCCTTGACTGGTGCAAGGTAAGGGGCTACCGATCAGGAGACAACCCTGCGGCGTGGAAAGGCCATCTCGATCAGCTTCTGCCTGCTCCAGGCAAGATCGTCAAGGTTCAGCATCATCGGGCCTTGGAGTACGCCAAGCTGCCTGAATTCATGGTCCGGTTACGTAAACAGCCTGGTAACTCGGCACGGGCCTTGGAGTTTGTGATCTTGTGCGCAGCCCGCAGCGGTGAGGTACGCGGAGCCACTTGGTCCGAGGTGAATCTGGATACCGCCGTGTGGACTGTGCCTGCCGAACGCATGAAAGCAGGCAAGGAGCACCGGGTGCCGCTGAGTCGTGCGGCTCTGGCGCTACTCAAGGCGCAACCCCGGATTCAAGGTGTTGAGCACATTTTCCCGGGACGGGTAGGCAAGGCGCTGTCCGATATGTCCCTGAGCAAGGTGATGCGCGACATGGAGGTGGACGCCGTGCCCCACGGGTTTCGCTCCACGTTTCGCGACTGGGTGGGCGAGGAAACCCGCCATCCCAGTGAGGTTGCAGAACAAGCGCTGGCGCATGTCTTGAAGAACAAGGTGGAGGCTGCTTATCGGCGTGGCGATGCCTTGGATAAGCGTCGAGTGATGATGGAGGATTGGTGCAAGTTTTGTGATGGGCCGAAGTTGGGTATGGGGCCCATAGTTGCTGTTCAGGGCTACTTTGGACAAATCAGAAAAACGACCTGAAGGAGTACCCGGGTCAACAGACTCAATACGATTTGCATTGAAGTCTCAGCGGCTATTTGACCGGGATTGATGTACCAAAACGCATGAGCTTGTTTGCGACGCGCCTCTGGTGAGCATCGAAGGCAGTGGAGGGGGTGTAGGTCAAAAGCACGTATGGCTTCTTGGCATAGGGTGCGCTCGACAAGACACACTACTCAACTCGATAGTTTTTCAGCCTTGTTGCAAATCGCTTTTGTCCGCTTAAGGCTGATGTGAGTCGTTCGCGCATCCTTACTTGGACGGCGGCATCCGCCAACACCAGCCATTGAGCGTGGCCGGCCGCGAACGGCCGCGTCACCCTCGGAACCGGTCACTAGACCGCGTGGCCGGCCCCGAACACGTCTGAATGGCAGCTTCTTCGTGTCGCGGCAGGCTCATGTCGCACTAAGCCGAATTAGAGTTCTGCTAGTGAGCCGCGCAAAGATGGCGTTCAACGTCAATGGTTAGCCCCTCGTCAGCTGTGCTCAACGATGGTCCTACAGCGATGTCAGCAGCTGGTGATTCGGGAAGTCTTCCTTCGCCGCCGCTACGAGAGAGCCAAAGCTGATGTTCTTGCCACCTCCGCCTTGCTTGAGGGTTCGCAGCGCCGAATGCCACATGGCTTGACCCGACCCATGGAGCTGAAGCTTCGAAAGGTCGCCACCGGCCCGCGTCCACAACTCCTGTTCACGCGGCCCGGTTGGGAAGAGCTCGATGAGGTACTGTTCCAGCTGGCTCCAACGGTCAGCATCGACCGGCATTGACGACGAGGAAGCGCTGGCGGGTGATTTCCTTCCTCCACGACTCAACGCGATCGGAAAGTTCTGCTCAAGGTTATCAGCCTTGAAGACGGGATGCTGGTCGTCCGAGGCAGCCTTAGGAACCTCTTCGGCAACGTACTCGAACAGGTCGAACACCTTGATGACCCCGCTGTTGTCTTTGTCCGCGGCGCCCTTTAGCCCTGCGAGCAATGCTGTGGTGAATATGCTGTTCCTTGCTCCCGAGAAGACGCCAGACTCCTCATCGGCGCGGCACGATGCCATCAGGGCTCGCCCTGTTCCGACCGCGAGCTTGGCGAAAGCGCTTGGGCTGTAGCCAGACTTGAATTCGGGACCTTGGCCATCCGTCAGGCCCTTGGAAAGGGCGGCGCCGCCAGCGTGGCAGGAGTCGATGAAAACAAGGACGCGCTTTGCCTTGATTTGGCCGAGTGCGGCCGCCAAGTCGCCCGAACTGATGGCGGTGCCTGCGAGATCGGCAAGGTCGCTGTCCACGGTGAGCAGCGCACTGTCATCGCCAACGGCGCTCGGCAGAACTGCTCCGTGGCCAGAGAAGTACACGCAGACGGTGTCATCTTCCCCGGCGCGGGCGGCCAGAGCGCCCAGACCATCCAACACCGTTTGTCGCGTGGCATCGGCATTGAGCAACGACACGACATTGTCCTGCACATAGCCGCAGTAGTCAGCCGACGACAGCGTCGCGGCGATGTCCATCACATCGTTCAGGATCGCGCTCGGCAGGGATGAGATGTGTTGGTACTTAGATACGCCGACCAGCAGCGCATGTCCTTGGTGGTAGGAAGGCGAAGTCATGACTTAAATGGGTTGTGATGCACAGGCTAGCGATAGCCCACGATATCGGTGTCGCTGGCGTAGAGCCGCAACTGCTCGTTGTCGGGGAAGTCCTTCAGCATGTGGAAAAGAAGCTCTCGAGCTTTAGGTTGGCCGCCGAATCGAACTGAACTCAGCGCCGCATGCCAACGGGCGGCGCCGCTCTGGAATCCTCCGCGAAGGTCTGACTTTTTTCCTCCTGCCCGTGACCAGAGCTGCTCGTCATCAGGGCCGGCGGGGTAAAGATCGCATGCTGCCTCTTCCAGAGCGGCCCATTTCTCACTGGCCGTTGGAGCAAACACCCCCAGCCGCCAGCGGGTAAACATGCCCAGCAACCCCGAACACGCACGAAGCGCCGGCAAAAGGTCGGCGCGCCGACGCGCCGAATAGAACTCGGCGAGAGTATTCGCAGCACGGTCCCAGCGCGCGGACGCAACAAGCGTCCCTAGCCGCTCCGAGGAAGCGGTGGAAAGCACACTCATGCCCCGCAGCATCGTTTCGAGCCATGTGATGAACATCGACTCCGAGAACGACGCCAGCGCGACGATGATCGAAAGGCTTGCGTCGACTGACACAGACGGCCTACCAAGGATAGCTCGCAGCTGGGGGCTCGCAATGATGGCTTGCTCGAGCGTGTCTTCGGGCACTGTTGCTTTGCCGCTGGTCTCTGCCTGCTCCAGCCATCCGGCAGCTGTTGCCTGCAGGTAGGCATCTCGTTGGGGTAGCCGATGCCAAAGTTCAGCTCGTCGCGGGAACGAAGAGACATCCGCAAGTGGCGTGTGCGCCAAGGCTTCAAGCAGGCTCGGCTCGAGCGCGTGCCCGTCGACAAGCTGCTCCAAGACGGTGTCACGAACATCAGCAGGGTTTTTAGGCGCGCTCCACAGCGAGAGCTTCTTCATGATCGCAGCGGCCCAGACCCGTTGCTCGGAGATGTCCTGGCCTCCGATGCCGGAGAGCACTTTGGGGTCAGAAACCGACATGTCCGCAGCAATGTTCACCAAGCGCAAGTCCTTCTCGTTGACCGCGCACTCCAGCACCTGCGCAGCGTTCGCTTGGCCAAGCGCAGCCTTCAAGCCTTCGGAATGGTCCGCGGCCTTGTCGACCTTGAGCTGCTGACGCGCTGCGTCACGCGGTGCCAGCGTCGCGGCTAGCACGGTGCCATAGGCCACCAGCCAGCGCTTCTTCAACACAGGTGCGAGCAACTGCTCCGGCTTGGCGACCTGGAGCTTCTTGGGCACAGCAGCAGCGAGGCGCTGCTCAAAGTCGCGCTCAGTTGGCAGGGCATCCACGACCGCAGAAAACGCGGGCGAGTTGCCTTCGGCCCACCGCCAGACCGCTTTGTAGATTGGCGCATCGTCGTTGCGTGACGCGACCAGCAGCCCCGTAGTGGCAGCGGCCCGCCACGGTTCGAACGCAAGCTCTTCGTCTCCAGCAGCTTGCGCGAGTTCACCTAGCTCAGCGTCCTGCGTCGGCTCGAACTTCAGCTTGGCCACAGCAAGCTCGACCGCCAACCAGAATTGCTGGGCCTGAGAGAACCCGGCCAAGAGCAGATTCCTCAAGACGAGCAGCTGGCTCGCGCTAGCAGCGGGAATGAGTCCCACAAGCCTACTCATGAGATCGCCTTTGATGGCGACGCCAACCTTCGGGTCCGAGGAGAGCCCGTCGACCATGCGAACCGCCGAAAGAAGGTCATCGAAATTGCCCTTGTCTTCGATGAGGGTGTGTAGCCTTTCAAGACGGCCCAGATCCTTGACCGTTGTGAGCGTTACCCCGAGGTCAGCGGCGAGCGCCACCAAGGGGGCGAGGGGTCGTTGACCACAAAGCACCGCAGCCACCGCCGACGCTGGCAAGGCGTTGTCCGGATTGACCACCGCATGCTTCAGCCAGCGAGCGCGAAGCTGCTCAGGAGTGCAGACGATTGTGGGCAGCGGCTGCTCCACCAAGTCGGTTGGCCCGAAGCTAAGTCGAAACGCAAAAGAGCGACGCATCTCAGAGCTGAGGTTCTGCCACAGCGCATTGACCAGACCCTCAAACCCTGCCACGCCTACGTTGACGACCGGCATTTGCTGCTGCGTCGCCAGCGCATTGGCAGCTCCGACCAGCTCACGCGCATAGGGCTCATGAATGCCTGCAAGTTCAAGGTCAAGGTCAAGGTCAAGAGTCGTGGTCGAAATCGGGAACTGGTCTACGGCCGTTGCCAGACGCCCGAACAGTGGGGCTAGGCTGCGGAGGCCGCATGCGTCGTCCAAGCTCACTATGAGCGCGTGAGACAGGACCATGCCTCCACGAGACGCACTGGGGTCCAAGAACGTCTTGGCAATCACATAGTGGTCGCCAACTGGGAACCCTCGGACGAACGGAGACCACCCCTGAACCCCGCCGGGCACACCGTCGGGAAGGTCCAGCCGGCCGTAGATTTCCGCCGCCAACTTCGACTGGTCGCTCGATTGCCGCAGGCCATGCCCACGCTCGCCAATCTGACCGTATACGGCCTGTTCAACTCGCATTCGCGCTCAGGCCGGTTCGGCCATCAGCCGCTGGATAGGCAGCGTGATGTCCTTGTCCTTCGTGCCATTCGGCAAGATGACGTAGCCGAACTCCTCCGGGCCGCGAATCGCGTACTCCTCGTTCGACTCGGTCTTGGTGAGCGCCTTCTCCAGAGCCGACAGTCCCATGAACATGGGAGATTCCCAGTTGCTCCGGACGAACGACCAGAACATCGGCAACGTTGCTGCAAGCAGCTTCTCCGGCAGCTCGCTGGTTTCAAGCTCGTCCCAGCAGCTCAGCAACACTGTCAGGCGGGGCTTGCGCAGCTTGCGGTCAAGGTTCAGCTGGGCGAGGTAGAGCAGCATCTGCAGGAGCTCGATCGTCCTGGCCTGGTCTGACGCCTCGTACTCGGTGACTTCTTTGGCCTCAGGGCCGGCAAAGGCCTGCAGCGGCCGGGAGAACAGGTCATCCTCAGCACGTAGCGAGTGCAAACGAAGCAGCACCACCCAATCCGTGGCGGCCAGGACGCGCTCACGCCACGCAGCAGGGATACGCCGCTGTTTCACAAGGTTTCGCACCTGCTCGCCGCCGTAGTCCGGCCATACGAGTTCCGCGGTGCGGCCGGCATCGTCCTTGATGGGCCAGACGCTCTCGACGTAGGTGCCGGCGGGAGTGTGGTCGGTCGCTTTGCCTTCAGCCAAGCAGCTGAGCGCAGTGGTGAAGGCCTCCAGGTTCGTCGCGGCGCCATTGCGCTTGAGCGCGCATGAATCGACCATCAGTCGCTTCAAGAACTGTGCGCCGTAGTGGGTCTTGCCGACATTTGATTCGCCGACCAAAAGAATTCTGTGTTGGGCGTGCACCAGTTATCTCCTACCGTAGCGGAACAGCAGGTCGTGGCCGGCCACTTCCGATGTGGGCAGCTGCACGCTTGGGCGCTTGGTCTCAAGGATCCAGTTGAACAGCTTCTGAAAGCCTTCCGCGGCTTCGACCTCGCCACATTTGAATACGCTGACCGTGAACTCGGGAACATTGGATGCAGCGGAGCCCACTGCTCTCCTGATTTGCGCCTCCATCGCTGGCGCCACTTCAACATCGCCCTTGGTCCAAACAATAGCCAAGCGCCGGCCTTGTGATTCAGCGACCACACGCTGAGCTAGAAGCTGGAACTCGTTTCTGGCGGTTCCCTTCGCGGCCCCAGCGAGCGCTTGGCGGTCGGCAATCAGCAAGGTGACGTCAGCATGCTTGGCAATCCAGCGGGCGCCTTCGGCTTCCGAAGACTGCTGATTGATGGACCACTTCTGGAACCACTCTCCAGGGGCATCAGCAAAAAGCAGGTCACGTAGCGCTCCGTCCTGGCGGCGGAAAGCCAGGTGGAGCATGCCTGGCGCGCGCGCGGCCCGGCTGGTGGTGTGCGGTGGGAAGTGAGGGGTCTGACCCGGTTTCCAACGAAGGTTATTGGCGACAGCCTCCCAACCAGCCAGCGTGTACGAGTTGCTGAAGAGGCTGTCTTCGGATGTAAGGTTGCCACGACCGAGCAACAGATAGAACGCAGCCAGGATAGTAGTTTTGCCTGAGCTTTCCGGGCCCACGATTCCAACGGTGATGGGCTTGCCCCTGCCACTGATGAAGTTGAGGTCGGACTCGCCAAGGGCAGAGCCACTCCACGGCACGGCCAGCTCGTCTGGATTAGGTTGCGCGGTCGTGGAGGTTTGGACGACCTTCTTCCACTCAGGGCAATTTGCGAGCTTGATGTGTCCTAGGGAGCATGTGATGTTGTCGTCAGCGGAGCATTTGGGGAGCGGACAGTGGTCCATGGTGACCTACTTCCGCTTCGAACGCTTGACGCCGGCGTTGGTCGCTCGCGCGCTCTGGAGTTCTCGGAAAAGGTAGGTGCCCCACTCGGCGGGCGTCATCTTTGCACTTGCATCGATGCCGACAAGCGCACGGAGCAGCCCCGCGTCGATGATTCCAGGGTTCTGCGGGTGACCAATTACCGACAGCAGAGGGCCACGTCCTTCCGCTGCTTGCACGTATTGCGCCGCGAGGTTGCGGAACGGCTGCATGAATGCAGTGGTTCTAGCGTCTTGAACCAGCGCGGCGACTTCCTGCTTGCTGCTTTCGGCAGCAACTGGATCTACAGGCAGACATCGGATGGTTTCCTTGAGGAACGACGATACGCTCGCCGGGGAGTAGGTCGGAACCTGCTCATGAAGGTCCAGCGCCATCAGGGCCGCCGCCTCATAGCGAGGCAGGTCGAGATAACTCTCGTGGGCACTGGGCGAGTACAGTGCCTCCTTCCACCAGAGAAGGTTGGTGCGGCGTTGCAGGCCGGCCGTTGCGCAGCTGAAACTTGCAAGAGTCTTCTCAACGTGAGTGCCGACTGTGCTTGCAAGCGCCGAAAGAGGTCCGGACAGGTCAACTGGCGCAGGCACCAACCCCTTCGCCATCGACTCCAACTCGTCGGCAATGGCCGCACTCATCTGTTTCGAGAACGATGCTGCCCATTGCTGAGGCTGATTGCTTAGAACGTACTGGTTGGATCCGTTGCCACCCCATGGTCCCGCTGCGCGATGAATCAAAGATTCAAGCGTCTCGCGATTTACTGCGGGCACCTTCATCTTCTGGACCACCGAGGCTGGTGCGGCGTACTGCAGTGGGTCAACCGTAATCATTTCTGGCGTCGACCACTCTTCCTCGGCGCGCGCATCGACTTTGGCTTCAATTTCACCAACCGCCTCGCGCCAGACCGCCTCTTCGTCAGAGGTCTCTGCATGGGCCAGTGCGTTGCGCGCAGTATTGACGAACGCAACCGAGATTGCTTCGTCCGACCGGGCGGCTAGGACGATGGCATCAAGGAGGATTGCTCGCAGGATGGCCACGGGAGGACGGGCGTAGGCGTTGGACACGGTTTCCCACTGCTCGCGCAGCGCCGCCATCGCCTTTTGGATGGTCGGATCGTCCGATGCGATGCCAGGGTCTGCGGCTGCCATGGTGAAGCAGACCGTCTTGGCGGGAGCCTTCTTCAAAACCGTGGAAAGGTCTTTCGCTGTAGCGCGCAACTTCTCGAGTTTCGTGTCATCGCCTTTCAGATCTATAGCACCAATCTCGAGAAATCTCATCAGATATTCGCTACTCATCCGTGGCCTCCCCGCCATTTTTGATTTGCAACAAACCGCATCTTAGCGCCCAAACTGCACACATTCGCGGCGGGCCGGCCGCCCTGCGGCACCGGCGGGCTGAATGCTTGGGCGGCTGCTCCACTATCGGCAGCAGCCATCGGTGAAGTAGGTCAATCAGTGAGCCATTGACCGATTCGGTATACAGAGCGTGAGCCGGGCCGCATACCACGAGAGACGGCAACCGCTGCAGAGCTGACTATGACCTTGGAAAGTCAGCTTCATGCTGGCTGCGATCGCTAACGGCCGCTTTCGACAGCTCTTGGACATGCAATTCGATTTGTACTGGACTCAAATTTCGCTCAGGGGAAGTCCTGTACGGAAGTCAACACTCGGTCTTCTCAAACGCGTTGCATAGTCATAAAAAAAGCCGCCCTAGGACGGCTTTCATATCTAGTACTGAATTGCGTAGAACTCTTGTCCGTTGGTGATGGTTCCATCCGGTCCGAGCTGTCCGTACCAAAAATTCACCATGCCTTTGCCTCTGGCAAAAACATAGTTGTAGACGCGATCCACACCGCCGCTTTCAGATCCGTACTCATGCAGCCCGGTTCTCCACACGTCCTGAAAAGGACCCCAACTGCTGGCGTGTGCAATGGTTCTATTTCGCCACCGCAAGGTCTGCTGGAACGTTGTATCACTGCATCCTCTTGTCACAGTCGAGGTAGCATCTATAGATTGCCCTGCCGTGGGATTGACAGCGAGCTTGGCAATGAACGGAACATGCACCCAGCCAATCTCGTTGATGGCCTCTCCTATGTAGGAGATGCCTCCGGGACTCACACTTCCGCCGTCGATCAGTGCACCGCCAGCGGTACCCGAGTCAACGTATGTCGCGCGGTACAGGGGGCCGTTGCCAAAGTAGGCAGGACACGTGGTGTTCGAGTACTGAATGGCAATAGGACGATTCCAGGGAGTGCGGCTGGTCACCGATAGCTGCATGGTTGCTTCGTCCCAGTGCCCCTGTATCTCATAGACCTGGTAAACGATCTGCGTGCCAGCATTCATTGGGTAGTAAGGGTGCCCCGTCTGCGCGCTCCCCATGCTCGGTAACAGCGCAACGGTTGCGATCACCAATCCAGCAATTGCTTTCTTCATACTCTTCCTTTGTCACAGTTCAACTTAGTGAGCGACTCACACAATCTGGGCATGCGCGTCAGAAGCCTTTGGCGCCTTGCGTAAAGGCAACGATGGCGTGCTCATCTACGCCAATAGGACTCCCGGCAGGACCACCCCAAACGAAACGCGATTGCAATTTGATTTGCCCACCGTTCTGAATGCCGGCACGGGCTTTCGCAAACGTACTGGGGTATTGGAAGCCCAGCCCTCCGGCAGGGTGAGCCAGAACTCCGTTTTCCGCACCTGCACTGACCACCAATGGCGCTAAGGCAATCGAAGTGATGGCCAGAAGTTTTTTGATCATGATCACGCTTCCAAATTGATGTTGAACAAGTTTTAGGAGCTCAACGCACAAGAGCGCCGGCACCCTCCCAACTGCACGGGTACAGGCAATAAGACCCGCGTCTTCAATCTATCCGCAAGTTGTTCAAATGTGCGTAAACATGTTTCGAGTACCACCGGGTAGTTACACAAGGAACAACCCCTTACATGCGAATCCCAGCGTCGTCACTACGATCCAAAGTGCCGTCGTGACAGCATTGGTAGGCTGAACAGATCAACCAAAGGGAGAGTCCATTGAACAATCGTCGTGAATTTCTTAAAGCCAGCACTGTGGGTTTGGCCACAGTGTCAATGTCTGGAAATGTGCTCGCGCAGTCCGCCCCTTCGGTGTCTCTGTCATTCGCACCGGCCGACAACATTTGTGACTACAACAGCTTGCCAGATTACAAGATTTATGTGGGCGCTGGTAAGCCCTACGGAAGCTGGGCAGATGGCCCTTTAAACCCCTATCGCCGCAGTTCAGCAGATGTCATGCGCGCCGTGGTTCCACACAGCGAGAACCGAACCCTGTACCTCGTGCCAGGATCAATGGCGGCACCAAGCTTATCGCCCGTTGCGCCAATGACGATGACATCTGCACGCATCCCACAAATGGGCAGTATGGATATGCGGCACTGGCTTTTCTCGGTTTTCAACGTGGATCAGACACAGGCTTTCGCCGTTGCCCACTCCGAGAATTACACCGAGCTCTCGACAGACGCGGGCACCTACTGGCCCAACGAAGGCAGCAGCACGTTCCAGTGGTTCAACAGCCTGTCGCTGTTCAAGACGGTGCCTCGAACTGGTGATCACGATCAGTTCACCTACGCGTTCAGCCCCCAACCTTTTTCTGGCACGACTACGCACAGCGATAACCACCTGATCATCCACCCTGCGTTGCCCCAGTACGGCAGGCTGGGAAAGCTGGCGCACTACGGGTTTTTGCACCCTTCCAACCTCATTGAAGACAGCGGCTACGTGTACACGTTTGCGCAACATATTCCCGCAACGCGGAACCCGACGATGGCCGATCCGTTTGGTGCGCCTGACTCACCAGAGGGCAAGGCCGGCCCCGTGCTTTTGCGATGCGCCACCTCGTTGCTTGGGCAAACCGGTAACCCTAACAACCGAAACGGCCACTACTGGGAAATCTTCAACAACGTCGGCGCTTGGCAGTACATCACTCGGTGGGAGTGGGCTGATGCCAGTGTGCCCGAGGCACCGATCAAACCATATGTGTTCTATAGGGGCAACATGCCGGGCCAGTGGATGGCCAATATGGCGATGGCCCAAGCGGTGCGCAAGGTAGGAAGCAAGTTTGTAGTGCTCGGAGTAGCGTATCCAGGGGTCCTGCACTTTTCTTACTGCACCACATTGGCCAATCCGCTTGAGCTGGAAAGCCATCTACAGCCGTTCGGGCAGGGACACCCTTTCGGCGGCGCGTTCAACCTGCAGTCTGGCGCATACATGTCAGTTTTTGATCCGAGCGATGCCGACCTCAACTACCGCAATGTTGCTCAAAATGGCGCCGGAGTAGTCCTTGCTGTCCGCGACACCCAATCCGCATCTCCCAATGACAACTATGGCCGCTACATGCGCTACACGTTGTCGTTTGCGGGCTTTTAGTGCGCAGATTCTCTCAAATACAGGCACCGAAAGCATTCGTGTCATCGGGCGCATTTGGCTTGTTGGATCTCCCCGATCTGGTTCGGCTTCTATTGCAAACGTCGACGGACGGCGCAAAGCTCTGTACGGAGCCTATTGAGCTTCAGTCAGGTCCCTGCAGATATTTGAGCTTTCAACTCGACTCAAGGCTCTTACCATCTTTAGGAACCCAGGCGAGAGAACCAGGCAATTGACCAGTTGACTTTGGACGGCGTAGGAGATCGCTGGATCATTGTTAAGCGACCAAAAAATCACTTGCGTCCAATCCGCATCGTCTTGGCTGGCCAGATACATTCCGTTGAGAACTGACAAAGCCTTTTGAGCCCGCACGAAACGATGGGCACTCTTTGAATCGCCCCGGTGCCCCGTTTGCCGTAACTGAGAAAACGTCACGATTGAATCCGTCGTCGTCAGCTTGTCCATCATCAATCGACTTGCTTAGCAGGCCGAGCTTCACCAAATCGCGGAGGATTTCAGCTCGGCGAGGTTCTGCAAGTGGCGGGCCAAGTTCGGTGGCATCGAAGTTAGGCAGGTCGGGCTCCCTTCGGGGGGGCCTTTCTGTTTGGGGCGCACATCTCTGCAAGCAGCTGTAAAACCCTGCGATTTACAAGCATTCGGGCCCAAATCTAGAGGTGAACGGTGCTCCAATCGGGCTCCGTTTTGTTCGACCCGATTGCTCCTTCTGTGAATCGTTTGTTCTCTTGGCCAGGCCGTGTGCGCCTGGCGGCTGTGCTGGCCCTGTCTCTGGCTGGCGTTGCTCTTCCGAATCTCTCCTGGGCGCGGTTTCCGCAGTTCGACAGTGCAGCCCTGCTCACGCCCGAGCCCACCTCCTTTGCGCAGTGCCCGCAGTTCTTTGCGAATGGCACACCACCAGCTATCACACCCCGTCCGCAATTGCGCGAGCTTTTCTATGAAGCGTTTGCGGTGTTGCACTCCGGAACCACCAAGACACCGGTGTTTGTGGCCCAACGCCTGAATCGGCAAATGTTGGAAGGGGCCAACGAGAAACGGGCCAAACGGTTCTTTGCGGATGCGCGCTTGCCCAGTGGTGAGCGGGCGGAGTTGGAAGACTACAAGAACTCAGGGTACAGCCGTGGGCATATGGCGCCCGCGGGAGATATGGCCACACCCACTTCCATGGCCCAGAGCTTCAGTCTGGCGAACATGGTTCCCTAAAACGCCCAACACAACGGGGGCGCCTGGAACAAGATCGAGCACGACACGCGGCACTATGTGAAGCGGGCCAAGGGGGACGTGTTTGTGATCACCGGGCCGGTGTTCACGGATGCGGGGCCACGCATTGGGGCCAATGGGGTGAAGGTACCGACCTATCTGTACAAGCTCGTGTACGACGCCACAACCAACAAGGCCTGGGCGCATTGGCAGGAGAACCGCGAGGGGGAGACGGTGGGTCGGCCGATCAGCTACCAGGAGCTGGTCAAACGCACGGGCGTGGAATTTTTGCCGAGAAGTGCACTGCAGCATTGAGTCGCAGCAAGCGTGGCGTCAGCGGTGGCGTTATAAATCGGGCCTTTCCAACCTCTACACGTGAGCATCCATGAACCGCGCAGAACTCGTTGAAATCCTGGCTTCCAAGAATGACCTGTCCAAGACAGCCGCCAATGCGGTGCTGGAAACGCTGATCGACACCATCCAGACGACCGTCAAGAAGGGCGATGCCGTGCAGCTGGTGGGTTTTGGGACCTTCAAGTCCGCCAAGCGTGCAGCACGCACGGGCAAGAACCCATCGACCGGTGCAGCGCTGAAGATCCCTGCAAGCATGGTGCCGAAGTTTGTGGCGGGGGCCAAGTTCAAGGCAGTGGTGGATCCCAAGGCTGCCAAGCGCAAGGCGGACAAGGCTGGGAAGTAAGACCGAGCAAATCGGGTAACAACAAAGCAAAACCGCCATGGGCTCAGGCCTTTGGCGGTTTTGTCTTTTATGCTTCCGGACGGGGACATAGACCGATTTGCCCGGTTTGATCCAAGCAGCTACCGAACGACCTTCCAGCCCATCTCACGGCTGAGTTGCACCGCTGCAGCTTTGGTGGGTACGGCGTCCATCCAGAACGAGGGATCGTCCAGCACTCGGATGACCCATTGCGGCTCGCCTGTCTCAGTGGTGTGGTCGATGATCACCTCCAGCCTGCTCTCCAAGGCATAGCGGATGGCAGTGGGGTAACTGACAGGTGCTTCCTTCTTGAACTCCTTCGCCCAAGGCGTTTGTTCGAGGGTTTCCTGTGTCCAGGTGGGTTTGCTACTCATGGTGCGGGGATCTTACGAGGTGGGAAGCATTTCGATGTTTTTAGGCACTGAAAGCAGGCATCTCGTACCATCGGGGCTATGAATACGTTTTCCAATGCTTTCCGCGCTGAGGTTGTTCGCATGGCTCGCAAGGAGCTCAAGCCTGAACTTCAGGGCATGCGCAAGGCGATCACCAGCCATCGCTCGGAGATCGCGGCACTCAAGCGTGAGGTCAAGGCGCTTACCTCCCAGCTCAAAGCCACTCAACGCCAAGTCAAAACAGCGGATGTGCCCCAAGCCAAGGCAATGACAGAAGACGTCACTGCCAAGAAGTCAAAGCAGATCCAGTTCGATGCTCAGGTGCTGATCGACAAACGCGCGGCACTCGGCATCACGCAGAAACAGATGGCCCAACTGTTAGGAGCTTCGTCGCTGTCCGTCTACAAGTGGGAGACGGGCCATGTCCATCCCCGGGCAGCGCAACTTGAGCGCATTGCTGAAGTACTCAAGCTTGGCAAGCGCAAGGCGCTGGAACTGCTCAATACTCAATGACATTGAGTGGGGGGCGGCCTGCTTCACCGCGCACTCGGCCCCGAACCGTCATCTTTTTGAGTGCCACGGGCATAGTTTTCTCTTGAGGCCGCGCTTTACATGGAACACGAGTTCGAGCGACTGAATATTCCCCAGCGCGATATGGTCTGAAACGTCTGAGTGACCCTGACTGCTCCCGAGTTAAAACAGAAGTCGCGCACGTTGCTGCGAATTTGCGACGGCGGCACGCGGCTTCCCACCCAGTGCTGGCAAGCGCTCTGGAGATCCAGCATCCGAATGGCTGCTAGCTCGTCTATATCTGCGGCGAGAGCTCGCCCTTCTGACTACTAGCGGCGATCTCCAATGTCAGTCTGTTCCAAGACAGCGCGAATTGGGAGCGTGTGTGAAGCCCGCGCAGAGCTCCGAGTGGACCTCCACCGGTTTGGAGTAGATTCCATCAAGTCCACATCGCTTCAGGTCCGAGAATGCACTTTGAACACGTCAAGAAGAGAATCGTCAACGGGCTCATCGACGAAATTGTCGCGATGGGCGCGGCTGAACTTGAGCTAGTGGGGCACGCCGTCATTGAGCTTCTCGAAGCCAAGAAGTTGATTCATCACGGCCTCAATAAGGACTATCGCCCAGTTGGCTACACCGTTGATACTTTCTCGCAAGATGGGAGCACAGTGGGCGAATACAGTGCCGAGAAGGGCTACTTCGAAAATTCCGCGAAGGAAGACGATACGCCTCAATTTAAGAAGATCGAAAAGGACATCGATCATGCATTGACGCACGGATCGCCAAGGAACATCTACTTGATCGCGAGCCAGGAGGAGCCGGAATCGTTCCGAGGAAAATTCCGCGCGACCGAGCGAGGAAAGACTTACGCAGAAATCGTCAAGATCCTTGATGCGCGGGAACTTGCGAAGTACATCTACAAGTTCTCTGTCGACAATCCGGATTCGGCTGGCTTCTTCGGCGACTTCTTTCCCGAGTTCGCCCAGAACCTTCAGAACTATGAGTATTACGGGCGCGTGCCCGGGATTTGCGAGAACCATCACACAGAAGAAGCAATTCTGAACGCCGTGCGTACGCACTACGCCAAAGGTAGGGGCCTGTGCGTTCTGTATGGACTCAGCGGCTCGGGCAAGACGCAGGCTGCAATCGACTATGTTCACAAGGAGGTTGCAGAATTCGAGAACTACGTGTGGATATCGGGCGATGACTGGAAGAAAGACACGCCGCTCAGCTCTATTCAGCGCTCTCGGGGCGGCTTACCCTTCAATGTCTCTGGAAGCTTCAACTCAGCACGAACGCTGCTAGTCATCGATAGCCTAGAGCGCACCGTTGATGCGAAAGCGTTCGACGAACTCCAGCAAGGATTCGAGCGTGGCGGGGTAGTCTTCGTGACGTCACAGCTCAACTCCCCCGGAAATGCTGACTATGTCCCAATACCAGCCCTGTCACCAGACTCGGCAGCAAAGGTGCTTGGAGAAGACCCCACGAATCTCAGCGAGGCAGCTAGCGACTTTGTTCAAGCATGCAGTTTTTCGCCCCTGATTCTCGCGACCACCCGCAACATAGCCGCAATTGGAGATATCGCTAAGGACGATCTTTATCGAGAGATATTGAACGATCCGCAGGCGCTTTCTCAGGGAGACGGGACTTCGATCATGAAGTCGCTTCTCAAACGATTGGAGCCAAACACGTTGGAGGCGCTGGTCAAGATCGCCAATTCAGGTTCGAATGTTCACGACTCCAGATTCCTGGCGCACTTCCTGGGACAAAACGAGCGGGTGAATCTGCAACGGTTGGCGATTCTCCAGTCAGCTGCGGTGACTGGTGTCTTGAAGGTTCATGACTTGATATGCGATGCGGTGCGGGACAGACCAGAACCGAAGCTGATTGCCGACGCGGTTGAAGACTACGTGCGTAAGTTTTCAGGCGAGATGATGCCCTCGGTTATCCGCGAAATCCACCTTTCCTTGGAGCCGTTGCTGGCTGCGAACGCTGAGCGTGGTTCCCGACCCCCCGACTGGCTTCAGTATGCGCTTTTGCAGGTGGGCCGTGGTTTGGTGCAGCCGACTGTGGCGGACCTTCACGCACGTTCGATTACCGCACAAAGCTCGCTTTCCGAGGTGCTTTGCATAGTCGATGGCAAGGAGGTACACGCATATGGCATTGTGGACGAAGCTACCCGTCAGGAGTACTACCGGACATGCGCTGCGGAGTATCAGCATGCAATCGATGCGGGCGTCAGTGAAGAGGTCCGCGCTGAACTATTGCACCACCGGGGTAAAACTCTGCGGCGTTGCGGCATGCTCGAAGAAGCGTGGGCGAGTTTTTCGGAACTACTCAATATGCGACCTGGATGGCACGCGACTTATGGTCAGATCGCTCACCTCGGCACTCAGAAAGAGGCGTCGGACCAGTTGAAGAGAGAGGGTGATAACGCAATGCGTTGGCTGGTAGAAAAGATGCTCGCCGATGTTTCCTCTGTCCCACTACGTGTCTCTCTCGCAGCAATCACGCGTCTGCGCTCTTATCGCGGAGTCGCAGAGTATTTGTCCGCCGATAAAGAACGGGTGGAGGGGATTGCGCATGCAATTGCAATGTCTGCGCTGGAAGGGCTAGACCAGTTCTACGAGGCATACTTGTCTTTTACGACCGTGTTTGGCTACCGTCATATGCAGGTCTGTGTGGCGCTGGCTGAAGCATTGCCGGAAATTCTCGCCACCCCCCCTGACGCTGTGGAGTCTCGGCAATGGGTGAGCGCCTGTGAGTCCTTGACCAATACCGCTATTGCTGCCGGAAGACTGGGGAAACACGAACTTGAAGCTCGCATCAATAGAGCTGCGGCGACGTTTGCTGATGCGGCTGACGCGGCGGACGTGCTCAACCCGTATGAGGCGCGGGCTATTGCCAAGGCTTATAGCTCCGCGGGGATGCCGCAGAAAGCGCTGAATCGGATCGGGAAGATCGCGCCCGAAAAAATCGACCACTGGCTTCTCTATCAAAAGTCTAAAGCCCAACTTTTGCTGGGCTTTCCCGAAGCCCTTCAGACTGCAGAGCTAGCCCTCGCATCGGCCAAGGCCGATCTGAAGGCGGCGGAGCGATTAGCGATTTACTTCGATCAACTGAGTCAATGCGCTGAGAAGCAGCGGAACTTGCCCCTCGCGAAGTCGTATTCCGAGGAGGCGATTGCGCATTGCAAAGATGAACAGTATTTACAAGAGTTAAAGAAGAGGCAGCAAGCCTTGGACCGCAGCACAGGGCCATGATGCCAGGACGGCATCTTCCCTCTCGAAATAAGCCGTTCGACCGCTCAGCTTGCTGCGGTCCTGTCTGCACGGCAGCCTATGTGGGCTACAACGTGCTGATGTCGACCTAGAGCAGGTGTCCCACCGTATCTGAAAATTTCGCGTCCGCTTGAGTCCATCGCCTTCCATAGTCGGCTATGGAGCGCTCACCCCGGATCTGCAGCAAGTTCTAGCGCCTCCATGAAATCCATGAGGTGCGAGTCGTCATGAGCACGTGTCATTTGATCCACTTGGACGCGCAGTTTGTCCATCGCGGCAGCGAACCTCGGGTTGGCAGTCGTTGCAAGAGTTCTCTCTGCCGATTTTTTCAACAGATTTGCACACAAGTGACGGCCCTGTGTAGTCAGTCCTGCATAGACGCTGATAGAAGCACCATTCGTCTCAAGATGTAGGTATCGAATGTGAGTGTCGTAGTCATGCAAGCGGGCGTGGAAGAAGCCACCGCAGCTCCTCTCCGGGATATACCGTCGCCGAGCCTTCGGCCACGTCGACCAGTTGCTTTTAGATTTGACGTGGTTGCAGTCGAAACACGCTACTGCGAGGTTGCGATAGCTGAATGTGTAGCGTCCATATATGTGTTTGGGTAGTATGTGCTCGATTGGGCGTGCGTATGCAATCCCGCCTAAGCGACGCTGGCAATAGCAGCAGCGTTCCCCCTGCAGCGTGGCGAGGTGTTCGCGCAGGGCTGTGATGATGGCCACGCCGACGTGAGTTTTTCCCGAAGCCGTGAAAGAGGCTTCTCGGATGGAAGACCATGTCCCAGCCTTGCTAGCCGAGCGCTTACGCCAACTCCGATAAAACGCTCGTGCCTCCGGCGAGGCAAGCACATTTTGGCCGAAGTCCCGCTCAAGGGAGCCCAGGCTATCGGTCATGGCCTTCCCACTGGTTCGGCGGGCTGAGTCAGCTCCGTGACTGCAATGGTCGCCCTCCGTATAAGGTTAAGGTGTAAGGCTGTGGTGCCGGGGCCCAATGCAGGGACGGATTTGGCAACTTTCATGTCCATCTGCTTTAGCTCATTGAGGATTTGAGGTAATAAATGACCTCGCGAGGTGTTAGCGAATTCGATGGCGCGCGACACAAGTTCAGCGCAGCGTTCATGGACTTCGCGGTTGTTACCGGTGTAAGTGTCGAAGCCTTGAAAAAGCACCCGCTCGACGCTGCTCGCAGCCTGTTCTCCGATTTCTTCCAGCACTCCGCCCTCTGCCATGAAGCGGAATGTGTCACTACCGCTAGCTGTAGAAACAAGCACAGGGGAGTGAGTGGCGATGACCATTTGGCATGTGAACTCTTGGCTGATGGTATGGAAGACTTGGGGCAGCGATCTCTGCCACGCAACGTGCAAACTGGTCTCAGGCTCATCAATCAAGAACACTACGCCTGCTTTAGCGAATGCTACAAGCCGAGCCGTCAAAAGCAGGACTTGCTGCTCACCCGTACTCAAGTGATCGAAAGGGACGATTGAATTGCCGTCTACTTTGCGGAAGCCAAGCTTCCAGCCCTTTAAACTGCCATCTATCGGACCAACTCCAAACTCCCGAACTGACTCGAGCAAGTCTGAGTTGGCTGCTTCCGGTAGTAAGTAGTGGCGACCCGCGAAGGACAGGAGTTCAAGGACGCGGTTAAAAGCTGCCGCCTTCGCGCTATCGTTGTGAATGGTCCTGATTAGCTCGGCAAGTTTGCTGCCGAGAATGCGCGGCTGCGTCGCCGTGTCGCTGGTCCGTGCCCCAAGGTAGATGTAGTCGATGTCTGGCCCCACTTTGGTGACAAATCTGTCGCTGGAGGCGGAGGCAATGGCCCTCACCGGCCGCCTGGATGCAGCACATGCGTTGGCCAATTGGCGTAACAACATACTTTTTCCAGCGCCATTGTTGCCGATAACGTATACGCAACATGCTTGTCGCTCATCCGCGAGCAGCCTATGCACGGGAGTGCCGTCCAGAAGGTCGGTTGCAACGAGTGGCTCGCGCTCTGGCACCCATTGCGACGGGTCGAGCACCGCGTGCTCGGTTTGGAAGATTTCTTCGATCTCAACGTACCGAAAGAAGCCAGGCATCTCGCGCAAATTTGAATCAAACATCTTTCGGGCACGGCTTTCCAGGGCATCGCCTAGTGTCATTGAACTATACGGACGAGCCACGTCGTATTGATACATAGACTGCATAAATGGAATGCTCAGGAACTGCGCTAGTCGTTCCAAGGGCTCGTCGCGTAGGCCATCGATTGCACGTCCGTTCATTAGCAGGATAGGCTCGGTACTGCCGCTCCTGTGCCCGGACGATGCGACAAGCATCGAGAGTCGCACAGTCCCTGAGACCCGCTTCGGCAGTTCAACTACTCCCACTACGTGCCCCATTTTCAGCAGTTCCATGCGAGCCGCGGCACGTCTTCCGCGAGCCCGCAAATCCGCCGTAGGCAGCACGATGATCGCTAGGCGTCCGCCCTGATTGCCAAGCAGGAACCATGTGGCAAATTCCAGCCCGTCCCGGTCCCAGGGATAAATATCCTGAGATAGTGGGGCCGAACGGGACCGACCTATCCGGGGCAATGCACATGCAAATTGGACGTGATCCCAGTAGTCACTCCTGCCTCTGTCCTCCATGAATCGAAACCTAATGTCGTGTGCATAAAGACGCAGGCAGACCTCGAACTTATGAGGGTGTGATCGGAATGGCAGCAGATACTCATCAAGCGGAGCGTTCGCATTCAGCCGAACGCCGAGCTCACCATTTGTCAACTCATTGAGATCAACAACGCTGCCGGAGCGCGGAGACCATCTTTCCGCGAAATGAGCTACGAAGCTCGCAACGCGACGATTCAAGGTATTTGAGTGCCGAATTCCTTCGCATAGTTGAAGGACAAGGAAATCGAGGCACTTGAGCATCACTGAACGATCGTCCGTGCGAGTCACCAGCCACCAGAGCTGGTCCAGCGCGGATTGTGGGATGTGCCTCCATTCGTTGCTGTTGATTTGGTCACGTAGTCCAAACCACTCGTAGGCACGCTCCATGGCATTGGGCAGACTTTCAGCGTGTTCTGTATCTGGTCGGGACCACGGTAATCGCGTACGTTCCCGCATCAACTCAGTAAACAGTAACACCACAGTGAGCCTAAGTCCCGTCTCTGGCGATTGGCCAGACACCTGGAGCCAGATCTCCTGCACCTCCCGACCAAAGCGTGCAGCATCGATCTCACGTTCGTCTATGTTCTCCACGTATTGAGCCGCTCCTTCCTAGCTGATGGCCTCTGAGTAATCGAACTCAGAACTCGGTGTTCTTTATATTACGAGAACAGTCATTGCCTTCCAATCTGTGACTGTCAGGGCTGAAAGCACTGTTGCTGGTTCACGCCATGACAATCGAAGGTGAAAAAAGCATGCTCACTTCTGCGTGAGCAGCGATGTTGATGATGCACGGTAACCTTAAATACCAATACGGAAGCGATTTGCGACTGCCGTTGGCGGCTAGTTTTTTTCTTCACTGCACCGGGCTGAATCGAGCGCTCAGGTGGGCATATGTTGACCTGGCATAAGATCCGAGGCGTCCGACCCGAGCGTAACCGTACCTGCTTTTTTGGCTATGCCACTGATGCTCTCAAAAACAAGGGGACAAGTTCTGGTCCGAAGATTCCGCCCAAAAATCCGGCTTCATCCACGCAACGCGTTTTTTCTCATTCAAAAATGTGACAAGTTTGTTCAGGCAACAAACTTCTTGCACGCCTCCCTCGGCTGCTATAACGTTTCTCCATAAATTCAGAGTGCTGAAACGGAGAGACTATGACAGTGACGATCGGCGGCAAAGATTGCCGCATTGGCCTTGCTTTGTCTGGAGGGGGATTCAGAGCCGCTGCCTTTCATCTGGGCATGTTGCGTAAGCTTCAGTCACTGGGGCTTCTTCAACGCATTGATCTTTTGACATGTGTCAGTGGCGGAAGTATTGCGGGAGCAACGCTTGCGGTGAATTGGTCGAGTGGCGTTGATGCAGCGCTGGAAAAGCTCGACGATTACCTCAGAACCAAGTCAATTGCGGTGGGTTCCGTGATCGGAGGCTTCCTGGATCCGTTTGAGTCCCGCTTGGACAAGTTGGCAGAAAGCTACGACAAAGATCTCTTCGGTGAGAAGTCGTTGTCCACTCTGCAACATGGCCCTCGGATCTACTTGAACGCGACGAACATTGCTACGGGGAACATGTTCTTCTTCGTCGCAGGTGGAGGGAGCGCTTCGAAAGCGGAGATGGGCGAGCACGAGCTTGGTGTTGTCGATGCCGGAGCCTTCAAAATCAGCAATGCTGTTGCGGCGTCTTCAGCATTCCCACCTGTTTTCGGCCCCCTGCGGTTGGATCCAGACGTCTACCCCCCCGCAGAGCAAGTGGGCTATGTGACGCTCACGGATGGCGGTGTCTATGACAACCTAGGCATCAATCCTGGTCTGCGTGTCGACCGAAATAAGCTCGACTATTTGATCACCAGTGA
>NZ_JBWKZU010000048.1:0-37705 GCF_059424825.1 Acidovorax sp. GW101-11A03
GCCGACTGACCGAAGAACAGCTCGACAGCTTCCGCCAGGAAGTGGACGGCAAGGGCCTGTCCAGCTACCCCCACCCCCAGCTGATGCCCGAGTTCTGGCAGTTCCCCACGGTGTCCATGGGCCTGGGCCCGCTGATGGCGATTTATCAGGCCCGCTTCCTCAAGTACCTGCACGCCCGCGGCATTGCCGACACCGCCAACCGCAAGGTCTGGGTGTTCTGTGGCGACGGCGAGATGGACGAGCCTGAATCCCTGGGCGCCATCGGCCTGGCCGCGCGTGAAAACCTCGACAACCTGGTGTTTGTCATCAACTGCAACCTGCAGCGCCTGGACGGCCCCGTGCGGGGCAACGGCAAGATCGTGCAAGAACTCGAAGGCGAGTTCCGTGGTGCGGGCTGGAACGTGATCAAGCTGCTGTGGGGCAATGGCTGGGACGAGCTGCTGCGCCGCGACAAGAGCGGCAAGCTCAAGCAGCTGATGATGGAAACGCTGGACGGCGACTATCAGGCCATGAAGGCCAACGATGGCGCCTTCGTGCGCAAGAACTTCTTCGGCAAGTACCCCGAAACACTCAAGCTCGTCGAGCACATGACCGACGAAGAGGTCTTCGAGCTGCGCCGTGGCGGCCACGAGCCCGCCAAGGTGTATGCCGCCTTCCACGCCGCCAACGAGCACAAGAACCAGCCCACCGTGCTGCTGGTCAAGACTGTCAAGGGTTATGGCATGGGCAAGGCCGGTGAAGGCAAGAACACCGTGCACCAGACCAAGAAGCTGTCGGACGAAGACATCAAGTACATCCGCGACCGCTTCAACATCCCGGTGCCTGACAGCCAGCTGGCCGAGATCCCTTACTACAAGCCGGCTGACGACACGCCGGAGATGAAGTATCTGCACGAGCGCCGCAAGGCCCTGGGCGGCTACCTGCCGCACCGCCGCGTGAAGGCCGACGAGAGCTTTACCGTGCCTGCGCTCGACACCTTCAAGGCCATCCTGGAGCCCACGGCCGAAGGCCGCGAAATCTCCACCACGCAGGCCTATGTGCGCTTCATCACGCAACTGCTGCGCGACCAGGCCCTGGGCCCGCGTGTGGTGCCCATCCTGGTGGATGAGGCCCGCACCTTCGGCATGGAAGGCCTGTTCCGCCAGATCGGCATCTACAACCCCAAGGGCCAGCTCTACACCCCGGTCGACCGCGACCAGGTGATGTATTACAAGGAAGACAAGGCCGGTCAGATCCTGCAGGAAGGCATCAACGAAGCGGGCGGCATGGCCAGCTGGATCGCTGCCGCCACCAGCTACAGCACCAACAACCGCATCATGGTGCCGTTCTATGTGTACTACTCGATGTTCGGCTTCCAGCGCATTGGTGACCTGGCCTGGGCGGCGGGTGACATGCAGGCGCGTGGCTTCTTGCTGGGCGGCACCTCGGGCCGTACCACGCTGAACGGTGAAGGCCTGCAGCACGAAGACGGCCACAGCCACATCCTGGCCAACACGATCCCCAACTGCGTGAGCTACGACCCCACCTTTGCCCACGAAGTCGCGGTGATCATGCACCAGGGCATGAAGCGCATGGTCGAGCAGCAAGAGAACGTCTTCTACTACATCACGCTGCTCAACGAGAACTACAGCATGCCGGGCCTCACGGCGGGCACCGAAGAGCAGATCATCAAGGGCATGTACCTGTGCAAGCCCGGCGCCGAAGGCGACAAGCGCGTGCAGCTGCTGGGCTCCGGCACCATCCTGCGCGAGTCACTGGCCGCGCAAACGCTGCTGGCGGCCGACTGGGGCGTGCAGGCCGACGTGTGGAGCTGCCCAAGCTTTAACGAACTCACCCGCGAAGGCCAGGACGCCGACCGCTGGAATCTGCTGCACCCGCTGGAAACGCCGCGTGTGCCGTTTGTGGCGCAGCAACTGGGTGCCAGTACTGGCCCCGTGGTCGCATCCACCGACTACATGAAAGCCTATGCCGAGCAGATCCGTCCCTTCATCCCCAAGGGTCGCAACTACAAAGTGCTGGGCACGGACGGCTTTGGCCGCAGCGACTTCCGCAGCAAGCTGCGCGAGCACTTCGAGGTGAACCGCCACTACATTGTTGTGGCCGCCCTCAAGGCGCTGAGCGAAGACGGTGTGCTGCCCGTCACCAAGGTGGCCGAGGCGATCGCCAAGTACGGCATCAATGCAGACAAGATCAACCCGCTCTACGCATAAAACGAACGGAGACAGAACAATGGCATTGGTCAACATTCAAGTCCCGGACATCGGGGACTTCGACGAAGTGGGCGTGATCGAGTTGCTGGTCAAGGTGGGCGACACCGTGAAGGCCGAGCAGTCGCTCATCACCGTCGAATCCGACAAAGCGTCGATGGAGATCCCATCCAGCCACGCTGGCGTGGTCAAGGAACTCAAGATTGCATTGGGCGATAAGGTCAAACAAGGCTCAGTGATCGCCGTGGTGGAGTCTGCTGACGCGGGCGCTGCAGCAACACCGGCTCCTGCCGCAGCTGCTCCCGCGCCCGCCCCGGTGGCGGCGCCAGCACCGGCTCCTGCTGCTGCGGCCCCTGCGGCTGTTGGCCCGGTCGAAGTGCGCGTGCCCGACATTGGCGACTTCAAGGACGTGGCCGTCATCGAGATGCTGGTCAAGGTCGGCGACACCATCAAGGTCGAACAATCCCTGTTCACCGTCGAGTCCGACAAAGCCTCCATGGAGATCCCATCGCCCGCCGCTGGCGTGCTCAAGGAACTCAAGGTCAAGATTGGCGACACCGTCAACATCGGTGATCTGGTGGCAATTCTGGAAGGCGCGGCTGCTGTTGCAGCACCGGCCGCCGCACCCGTTGCAGCGGCTGCGCCCGCACCTGCCCCCGTGGCTGCTCCTGCAGTTGCAGTGGCTGCCGCAGCACCCGCCGCTGCCACCGCCTCGGTGCCCGTTCCAGCACACCAGCCCGGCACGCCCACCGCAGGACTGCCCCACGCATCGCCTTCGGTGCGCAAGTTCGCCCGCGAACTGGGCGTGCCTATCGACGAGGTCAAGGGCACGGGCCCCAAGGGCCGTATCACCCAGGACGACGTGGCCGCCTTCACCAAGCAGGTGATGGCAGGCGCCGTGCAGACCAAGGCCCAGGCCGCCAAGGCGCCTGCAGCGGCCTCAGGCGGGTCCAGCGGCTCCGGCGTCGGGCTGGATCTGCTGCCCTGGCCTAAGGTGGACTTCACCAAGTTCGGCCCGGTGGAGCGCAAGGATCTCTCGCGCATCAAGAAGATCAGTGGCGCCAACCTGCACCGCAACTGGGTTGTCATCCCGCACGTCACCAACCACGACGACGCGGACATCACCGACCTTGAAGCCTTCCGCGTGCAGTTCAACAAGGAGAACGAGAAGAGTGGCGTCAAGGTCACCATGCTCGCCTTCATGATCAAGGCCGCCGTGGCCGCGCTCAAGAAGTTCCCCGAGTTCAACAGTTCGCTCGACGGCGACCAGCTGGTGATGAAGAACTACTTCCACATCGGCTTTGCGGCCGACACGCCCAACGGCCTCGTTGTGCCCGTCATCCGCGACGCCGACAAGAAGGGCATCGTCCAGATCTCGCAAGAGATGGGCGACCTGGCCAAGAAGGCGCGCGACGGCAAGCTGGGCCCGGCCGACATGACCGGTGGCTGCTTCTCCATCAGCTCGCTGGGCGGCATCGGTGGCCGTTACTTCACGCCCATCATCAACGCGCCAGAAGTCGCCATCATGGGCGTGTGCAAGAGCAGCCTGGAGCCCAAGTGGGACGGCAAGCAGTTCGCACCGCGCCTCATGCTGCCCCTGAGCCTGAGCTGGGACCACCGCGTGATCGATGGCGCGGCCGCCGCACGCTTCAATGTGTACTTTGCCTCGCTGCTGGCGGACTTCCGCCGCATCGTGATGTAACGAAAGGGCAAGACACACCATGGCAATCATCGACATCAAGGTGCCCGACATCGGCGACTTCGCCGAAGTGGCCATCATCGAAGTGCTGGTCAAACCCGGCGACACCATCAAGGCCGAACAAAGCCTGATCACCGTGGAGTCCGACAAGGCCTCCATGGAGATCCCCTCCAGCCATGCTGGGGTGGTGAAGGAACTCAAAGTGAAGCTCGGCGACAAGATCGCCGAAGGCTCAGTGGTGCTGACGCTGGAAGTCCAGGGCGCAGGCGCGGCAGCGCCAGCACCTGCCGCAGCCTCAGCACCCGCCGTTCCTGAACAAAAAACGGCCTCTGCGCCTGCCCAGCAAGCCCAAGTAGCTATCAATCCAGTAGCATCCAACTTTGCAGGCACGGCTGACCTGGACTGCGACGTGCTCGTGCTCGGTGGCGGCCCTGGTGGCTACAGCGCCGCCTTCCGTGCTGCTGACCTGGGCCTCAAGGTCGTCATCGTCGAACGCTACGCCACCCTGGGCGGCGTGTGCCTGAACGTGGGCTGCATCCCGTCCAAGGCGCTGCTGCACGTGGCAGCCGTCATGGACGAAGTCAGCCACATGGCCGACCTGGGCGTGGACTTTGGCGCCCCCGCCGTCAACATCGACAAGCTGCGTGGCCACAAGGAAAAGGTCATCGGCAAGCTCACCGGCGGCCTGGCCGCCATGGCCAAGATGCGCAAGGTGACCACCGTGCGCGGCTATGGTGCCTTCATTGGAGCCAACCACCTCGAAGTGGAAGAAACCACCGGCACCGGCCAGGACAAGACGGGCACCAAGAAGGTCATCGCCTTCAAGCGCGCCATCATTGCTGCTGGCAGCCAGGCCGTGCGCCTGCCCTTCATGCCTGACGACCCGCGCGTGGTCGATTCCACCGGCGCACTCGCGCTCAAGGAAGTGCCAAAGCGCATGCTGATTCTGGGCGGTGGCATCATCGGCTTGGAAATGGGCACCGTGTACAGCACCCTGGGCGCGCGCCTGGATGTGGTCGAGATGATGGACGGTCTGATGCAGGGCGCCGACCGCGACCTCGTCAAGATCTGGCAAAAGATGAACGCCAAGCGCTTCGACAACATCATGTTGAAGACCAAAACCGTGGGCGCCGAAGCCACCCCCGAAGGCATCAAGGTCACCTTTGCGCCAGCGGAAGAGGGCGGCACCGCCCCCGAGCCACAGGTGTACGACCTGGTGCTGCAGGCCGTGGGCCGCACGCCCAATGGCAAGAAGATCGCCGCCGAAAAGGCTGGCGTTGCCGTGACGGACCGTGGCTTCATCAACGTCGACATCCAGATGCGCACCAACGTGCCGCACATCTTCGCCATCGGCGACATCGTGGGCCAGCCCATGCTGGCGCACAAGGCGGTGCATGAAGCGCACGTGGCGGCAGAAGTCATCGCGGGCGAACTGCAGGGCAACAAGGAGCTGGCCGCTGCCGCCTTCAATGCCCGCGTCATCCCGAGCGTGGCCTACACCGACCCTGAAGTGGCCTGGGTGGGCCTGACCGAAGACCAGGCCAAGGCCCAAGGCATCAAGGTCAAGAAGGGCCTATTCCCCTGGACCGCCTCTGGCCGCGCCATTGCCAACGGCCGCGACGAAGGCGTGACCAAGCTGCTGTTCGATGACTCGCCCGAGGCCCATGGCCACGGCAAGATCCTGGGCGGCGGCATCGTGGGCACCCATGCGGGCGACATGATTGGTGAGATCGCCCTGGCCATCGAGATGGGCGCCGATGCGGTGGACATCGGCAAGACGATCCACCCGCACCCGACGCTCGGCGAAAGCATCGGCATGGCGGCGGAGATTGCGCATGGTTCTTGCACGGATGTGCCGCCGCAGAAGAAGTGAGCCAAAGTGAGTCGATGAGCTACTGAAATTGCTGCTGATCCAGTAACTAGCCGCGCACATCCCGTAGGGGCTGCGCGGCTTTTTTACCGATTTTTTAGATCGCGCTGGGCGTCCACTGTCCACCAGAGTGGGAGCGTCTGTAGCATGTTTGAAACTTGCCCGTGTTTGGGGCTATTACACAAAATGACTTAGCGAGGGAGGACATAGATGGGTTGCACGTTTAAGGTGTTCGCCGCAATGCTCGCAAGCGCGCTAGTGGGGATGGCACTGGCTGCCAGTGACGGCATCTTCCGTGAACCATTCCCTGCAAATCCTCAAAAACCACCGAAACTTCTGCTGGAAAAGGTATGGGGCAAAGAGATAGATGCGTCATCCATTGCCCAGGTGGAGCCTGACCAAGACGTGCTGTTAGGCGCCGTGACTGCAACCAGAGAGCAATGGCCCCTGTCAATCGTTGTGGATTACGTGGGGCGGGAACTGCGAAAGTCGGACATCCTGGCTGAGAAGCAAGGGTACTTTTATCTCCGTCTGGAATGTCCCCAGGAACCATACAAGCGCTGCGGCGAAGACCTTAACACCTATGGTCGGCACAAGCGGGTACTTTCGACAAGCGGAAGCTTTTCAAGAAAGTCAATAAAGATCAATGGCTCGACCCATGATGTGCATGTGATGGACGGCATGCTGCTTCTATACAAGGTGAACCTCGAGACGCAAGTCAACATCTACATGAGCCGAGCGTTCGCCCCCAAAACACTGGAAACCCATCGTTTGCGCCTGCGTGTATTCGGTGGCGAAGTGAGTTACACACCGCCAGTAAAAGAGCATGCAAGGATTGGGGCGTTGGGCAAACAAGGCATCCTGACCGTATTGATCTTCGCGTCGCTGGTGTGGCTGGTTCGACTCGTACGGCCTAGTGAGTCCGCCCCCGAGTCTCCACCGCGCCTGCTGGGGGGGCTTATGTGTGTTTTGGGAAGCGCGCTAGTTATTGCGAGTTTCTCTGACACGCTGCTCTTTTATCCTTTGACGGGCCTCTTGTTTGCTTTCAGCGGGATGCTTTTGTCAATAGGCTCCCGACTCGGGCAATGGGCCTATGCTTTGATGCTTACAGTGGCTTGGTGCATCACACTCAATGACTACGGTTCCACCTTGGGCAAAGACGCGGTAGTGCGCGTGGGCATGATCACTTTGCTTGCGCTCTACGTATTCAGCACCAGGGTGAGTGAGCGGCTTGGCACTAAGGAGTGATTGCCAGTCGGTTCAACCAATGAGACTTTCTGATGAAATTGGGTTAACGAGTTACTGCCTTGCTTTTTAGGGGTCAACAAACCAATCGCCAGCACAATGCAGCCCCGAACGTCGGCGTGCTCCCGCGCCGATCGCGTTTGCTGCGATGGCTATCGGCCTTGAGCCATTGGCTCAACTGCTCCTTGTACGAGTCCAGGATGCTGGGGCTCGGCATCCGCTGCGGGTATCGGGGCTCGACCATCTGCCCGTCTTTGAGCCACTTGGTGGCTGTGTTGCGCGAGATGCCCAGCCTGCGGCTGGCCTCGCGCACCGACACGTCCTGCCTCAGCACGAGGCGGCGCAACTTGCTCAATGTGCTCACGTTGATCACTCCTGCTCCCCCGTGCTGGAAAACTCAGCACGATAGAGCGGCAACGTGGCTCAGATTTCAACTTGAACGGGCCTCGAAATGGCCCAACTTTGGAAATGAATCAACAGCCGATTTCTTGGCGGCGGAAGGATGTCAGTTCGCGCAGGGTTTTCTGTTCAGCAAAGCGGTGCCGCGAGAGCAGTTGTTGAGGATGTCTGGCTCCTGACGACGTTGCGCTAGGCGGTCACAGGAATCGCTCAGTTTGGGGACATGACCTCCTCGTCGCGAAGTGCCGCCGTCCGTCCTCAGTGCGCGACACTGCCAGCCGAAGACCTGGCCAAGGCACATCATCAACGGCCTGTTCCCCCGACAGCGTCCAGCCGCGTCATCGCCAAGCCGTGCACAGTGGCAAGGGTTCTGACCGGGCCCGGCACCCTGGGAGTTGTTTGTCGAGGATTGGACCCGTGGGGCCTGGAGGTCGAAGAGGCATCCACAGCGCCTTCCGCACACGCTGTCACCTCCCAAGTTTGATGTTGAATCGGCGCATGGTCGTGCGCCTCTTTTGCGGGTTCATGCCACGCTTGCGCGGACAGCGCCCGATCGAGATGGCCTGCGTCAAGGTACCCCGGCAAAAAGTCGTGGAAAATAGAGGGTTTCCTGCCGCTGAGCCCCTTGGCAGAACACCCCTCCGGCCTTCCAACCTTTTTGTTCCCCTGAACCTGCCCATGCAAGACGTTCAAAACTCCAAGATCTCTGTCGAGAAGATCGGCGGCACTTCCATGACCGCCTTTGGCGATGTGTTGCGCCACATCATGCTGCACGATCCCAAGCGCATTTATGGCCGGATCTATGTGGTGTCTGCCTACTCCGGTGTGACCAACCAGTTGCTGGAGCATAAGAAGACGGGCGAGCGTGGTATCTATGCGTTGTTTGCCGAAGGCAAAGGCTACCAGGATGCGCTGGTCAACCTGGCCACCAGCCTGAAGAAGCTCAACGCGGGCTACGCCGAACTGGGCCTGCCGCTGGATGTGGCCGATGCCTTCATCGACCAGCGCATTGGCCAGGCGCGCGAATACCTGGGCGCCATGCAGCATGTGCTGGCCAGCGGCTACCTGAGCCGCCACGATGTGCTGCTGGCCGCACGCGAGGTGCTGGCCTCGATTGGTGAGTCGCACAGCGCGTTCAACTCGGTCGAGATCCTCAAGGCCAACGGCGTGAAGGCCGTGCTGATGGATCTGGCCGGCTTTGACGACAACGAAGCCTGGACCATTGACGAGCGGATTGCGCAAAGCTTCAAGGGCCTGGACCTGAGCGACAAGGTGGTGGTGGCCACCGGCTACACCAAGGGCACCGAAGGCATCATGCGCGAGTTTGACCGGGGCTATTCCGAGGTCACGTTCAGCAAGATCGCCGTGGAAGTGCGCCCCGCCGAGGCCGTGATCCACAAGGAGTTCCACCTGTCGTCCGCCGACCCCAACCTGGTGGGCCTGGAAAACGCCATCGTGGTGGGCGCCACCAACTACGACGTGGCCGACCAGCTGGCCGACGTGGGCATGGAAGCCATCCATCCCAAGGCCGCCAAGCCGATGGAGCTGGCAGGCATCCCGATCCGCCTGAAGAACACGTTCGAGCCCGACCACCCCGGCACGCTGATCACCAAGGACTTCGTGGGTGAGCGCGCCCGCGTGGAGATCGTGACCGGCACCGACAAGGTCACGCTGATCGAGATCCATGACCCCAGCATGGTGGGCACCGTGGGCTTCGATGCGGGCCTGATGAACGTGTTCTGCAAGCACGAGGTGAGCTACATCCTGAAGGCGACCAACGCCAACTCCATCGCGCACCTGGTGTGGGACAGCCAGGTTACGCCCGAGCTGGTGGCGCAGCTGCAGGAGGACTACCAGGTCGTGACGATCAAGCCCAGTGCCATCGTCTGCACCATCGGCTCCAACATCGGCATCCCCGGCGTGCTGGCCAAGGCTGCACAGGCGCTGGCGGATGCGCAGGTCAACGTGAACTGCGTGTCGCAGACCCTGCGGCAGGTGAACATGCAGTTCGTGATTGAACGCGAGGACTACAAGACCGCCATCAAGGCACTGAACATGGCGCTGTGCGTGAACTCCGGCGCACCTGTTCCGCGCGCCTGAGAAAAAGGCTTCTGCGCTCGGCCCACGCCCGCCCCGTGCGGGCTTTTTTGCGTCCTTGTTTGCCCTGGGGGGTTGAGTGTAGAAGATATGTTGCTACTTTTTATATAGCAAAAAAGTCTTGTCCATCAGGCGCAGAAAGCCTGTTTGAATGCTGATTTTGCTGATCAGCAAGACCCCCGCCAGCACCAGGGCGGCGCCCCCCAGTTGCCAGGCCGACAGGGGCTCACCCAGCAGCCAGGCGCCAAAAAAGATGGTGAGGATGGGGCCCAGCGTACCGACGAGTGCGGTCTTTGAGGCGCCAATGCGGCGGATGGCGGCGGAGGTCATGAACACCGGCAACACGGTGGAGAACACGGCCATGCCCAGCGCGTGCAGGTAGACCGGCGCGGGCTGCACCAGTGCGCCCACAGGCTGCGACACCACAAAATGCAGCAGCGTGGCACCGGTGGAGACCAGCATGGCCAGTGCCGTGAAGCGCGCCGCACCCATGCGCCGGATGGCGGGCTCGCTGCCCGCCTGGTAGAACGCATACGACACGGCCGAGCCAAACACGAAGCCCGCGCCGATGAGCACGGCTCGCGTGTCGCCCGCCACATGCAAGTCGTGCGCGAAGGCCAGGCCAATGCCTGCGTAGGACAGCAGCAGCGCGCCCAGCTCGCGCCGCGAGGCGCTCTTGCCCATGAAGAGCGCCCCGATCACGATGGTGAGCGTGGGGTAGGTGAAGAGGATCAGCCGCTCCAGGCTGGCGGTGATGTACTGGAGGCCGATGAAGTCGAGGATGCTCGCGCCGTAGTAGCCCAGAAGGCCCAGCGCCACAATGGCCAGCCAGTCGCGCCCTTGCAGCGGCGCCAGGTGGCGGCTGGCGCGCCAGCCCACCCAGGCGAACACCGGCACCGAAAACGCCATGCGCAGGCACAGCAGGGTGACGGAGTCCACTGGCACGGCCTGGGGCACGGCGTAGGCCAGTTTTACAAAGATGGCTTTGAAGGAGAAGCCCAGCGCCGCCAGGATGGCGAGGGCAAGACCAAGGCGTTCGGAGGACCAGTTTTTCCAGGGCATGGAGTGGGTTCGTGCATTTCATGCGGCTGGGCCGAACGATTTGCGTGCTTTTTATTGGATGGCAAGGATCCTGCACCCACATACAGCACGGCACAATTGTTGATCCAGCAAGCGTGCATTCGTTTTATACGAACGCAAGGAGCCGCCTTGAACTACGACCTCACCGACCTGCGCCTTTTTGTCGCCATTGCCGAAGAGCGCAACCTCACCCGGGGCGCCGCGCGTGCCTACCTGGCGCCGTCGTCGGCCAGCCACCGGCTGCGGCGGCTGGAGGAGGCGCTGAACACCTCACTGTTCGAGCGCCAGACGCGCGGCGTGGCGCTGACCCGGGCGGGCGAGGCCCTGCTGCGCAACGCCCGCCAGGTGCTGGCCAGCATCGAGCAGATGCATGCCAATCTCTCGCCCTTTGCCACCGGCATTCGCGGCCATGTGAGCCTGTGGGCCAACACGCATGCCACGCACACCTTTTTGCCCGACGATCTGGCGGGGTTCCTCAAGCGGCATCCCCAGGTCAGCGTGAGCCTGGAAGAGCGCACCAGCGCCGAGATTATGGTCGCCGTGGCCAACGGCGAGATTGAGGTGGGCGTGCTGGCAGACAGCGGCACGGGCGCCGGGGTGGAGCTGGCACCTTACCGGCAGGACCGCCTGGTGCTTATCGTGCCCGCAGGCCATGCGCTGGCAGGGCGCGGTCGTGTGGGTTTTGCCGAGGTGCTGGACCAGGCCTTTGTGATGCTGCACGCGGGCTCGGCCATCCACACCTTCACGACCAACGCCGCCGCCGCGCTGGGGCGGCACCTTGACGTGCGTATCCAGGTGCGCAGCTTCGAGGCCGTGTGCCGCATGGTGGGCGCGGGCGTGGGCATCGGGCTGGTGCCCCGGGGGGCGGCCCTGCAGGTGGCGGGCCTGAGCGAACCGCCGGTGCTGGTGGAGCTGGACGAACCCTGGGCGCAGCGTGATCTGCAGATCTGCGTGCGCAAGGGGGCGGTACTGACGGGCTTTGCTGCAGCCCTGGTCTCACATCTGCGCCTGGGCGCTGGCACCGCTACTGTCTGATGGCCTGATCAGCCTGCAGCAACCTCCACCTTGGCGCCACCGGCCTGCAGCTTTTTGCGCAAGGCCTGCGGCGTGGTGGCAGGCACCACCAGCGCGGCCAGTTCGCGCAACGGGGCCACACTGAATGGCGATGCCGTGCCCAGCTTGTCGAGCGAGGCCAGCACCACCGTCTCTGCCGCCCGCTGGTGCAGGGCACGCTTGACGGCGGCCTCCTCAAAATCGCCCGTGGTCAGGCCGGCTTCGGCATGCACACCGGTCACGCCCATCAGGTACAGGTCGGCCCGCAACTGGGCTGCGGCCTCGACCACGCTGGCTCCCACGTTCACCATGGAATGGCGGAACAGCCGGCCCCCCAGCACCAGCACCTCCACCTGCAGGTGCCCGGCCAGCGCCACGGCAACGGCCGGGCTGTGCGTGACCACGGTGGCGCGCAAGTCCAGCGGCAGGTGCTGCACGACCTGCAGTGAGGTGGTACCCCCGTCCAGGATCACCACCTGGCCGGGCAACACCAGGGCGGCCCCGGCGCGGCCCAGGGAGCGCTTGTCTTCAGGGGCCAGTTGCTCACGCACTTGCAAGCTGCCCACTGCGGCCGAGGCGGGCAGGGCGCCGCCGTGCACACGCTGCAAGCGGCCCTCGGCAGCCAGCTCGCGCAGGTCGCGCCGCACGGTGTCTTCCGAAATGCCCAGCTCTTCGCTGAAGGCCTTGGCCACGATCTGTCCGTCCTGCCGCAGGCGGTCGAGCAGGAATTGCTTGCGTTGGGTGGTCAGCATGGGGGGCTACAAAAGAAGATTGCACGAATTTGCATGTTTGTGCATGATATTGCTTATATTAAATTGTGCAACACCATGTCCGCCGCCCCTGACACTGACCTCCCTCTGCTGGTGCTGATCGCCGGCCCCTACCTCTCGGGCACCGACGGAGACCCCACCCGCATCGCCGCCAACCGGGCCCGCCTGGAGGCGGCCGCACTGCCAATCTACGAACGCGGCCATCTGCCCCTGCTGGGCGAGTGGCTGGCCCTGCCCATCATCCATGCGGCGGGCGGGCGTGAGCCGGGCGACGCGGTCTTCCACGCTTACCAATACCCCGTGGCCGAGCGTCTGCTGGCGCGCTGCGATGCAGTGCTGCGCTTGCCTGGCGCTTCGCGTGGCGCGGACATGGATGTGGCCCAGGCCCGCGCACGCGGGCTCCCGGTGTTCCACCATGTGGAGGAGCTGCCCCTGCGCCCGGTCCGCAACCAGGGGCACGCCGCATGACCCGCCCCATGCCCGATATCCCCATCGCCGAGCTGAACGCCCGCACCGAGCACGTGAAGCTGCTGGATGTGCAGGTGCTCTCCGACAACTGGTATGTGCTGCGCAAGGTCACCTGCTCACTGCGCAGGCGCGACGGCCAATGGCAGACGATGAGCCGAGAGGCCTACGACCGTGGCAATGGCGCCGCACTGCTGCTGTTTGACCCGCGCCGCAGCATGGTGGTGCTCACGCGCCAGTTCCGGCTGCCAGCCTTTCTCAATGGCTGCGCCGACGGCCTGCTGATTGAGACCTGCGCGGGCCTGCTTGACGGCGACGACCCCGAAACCTGCATCCGCCGCGAGGCCGAGGAAGAAACCGGCTACCGCGTGCGCCAGCCGCGCAAGGTGTTCGAGGCGTACATGAGCCCGGGATCGGTGACGGAGAAGCTGCACTTCTTCATCGCCGAATACGAACCCGGCGACCGCATCCGCAGCGGGGGCGGCCTGGAGGGGGAGGGTGAGGACATTGAGGTGATCGAGATGCCGCTGGCCGACGCCCTGGCAGGCATTGCCAACGGCGCGATCCAGGACGGCAAGACCATCATGCTGCTGCAGCATGTGGCGCTGGGGTGGGGCCGGGCGCCGTAGCCTGCCACCCGGCCGCTGCATTACCGCGCCTCAGTCTCTGTGCGAGTTCCTGCGAGGTCCCGCAGGGCACCTGGCAGATCGGGGTGCACGAACTGGTAACCCAGGGCCAGCGCCGCCTGGGGCACCACGTTCTGCCCGTCCAGCAGCAAGGTGGACATCTCACCCAGCGCCCAGCGCAACGGGGCGGCGGGCATGGTCAGCCACACGCGCTGCCCGAATGACGCGGCCAGGGCCTGCACAAAGCCGCGCTGCGACGCGGCACCGGGCGCCACCGCGTTGATGGGCCCCTGCACATCGTTGCGTGCCAGTGCGAAGCGGATCAGCCCCAGCGCATCGGCCAGGTGGATCCACGGCGCGGCCTGGCGGCCATGCCCCAGCACGGCGCCCAGGCCCAGCCGGGCGCTCAGCGCCTGCATCGGGTAGGCACCACCGCCGTTGCCCAGCACCACCCCCAGGCGCAGGCGCACCACGCGCACACCCAGTGCTTCGGCGCGCCGGGCCTCGTGCTCGATGGCGGCGCACAGGTCGGACTGGAACTCGCCCGGGCGCGGTGGCGCGTTCTCATCCAGCGGCTCCATCGAGGCGTTGGGCGATGCGCCATAGAACCCCACGGCCGATGCGCTGACCAGCACCCGGGGGCGGTGGTGCAGGCGCCGCATCAGCGCGACCACGGCCATGGTGGTGTCCACCCGGCTGGCCAACAGCACACGCCTGCGCGCAGCCGTCCAGGGCATGCCCAGCACCCGCGCCCCGGCGAGCTGGACCACCGCGTCGATGCGGGTTTCTGGCGGGATCGCATCCAGCGTGTCCACCGCCCACACGCCCGGGCCCAGGCTGGCGCGGGCTTGCAGCACATCGCGCGTCAGCACGATCACGCGCTGGCCACCCTGCAGCAGCTGCGCCACCAGGGCGCTGCCCACAAAACCCGTGGCGCCGGTGACCAGCGTGGCGGGGGCGGTGTGGTGCTGGCTGTCGCCCGGCACCGCCTGGGGCTGGGCTGCAGGTGCTGCCGCCGCACGCCGCAGGCGCAACACGGCGCGCAGGTTGCGCACGCTCCAGGCCCACACCCCCAGCGCAAACGCGGTAAACAGCCACGACACCCAGCCATGGGGCGCCACGACCAGGGCGGTGGGCTGCTGCAGCCAGCTCCACAGCACGGGCGCCATCAGCCCCAGGAACAGGCCGTAGCTGATGGTCAGCAGCGTGTGCAGCACCCGCTCCAGCGGGGGCAGGCGCCGGGTGCGGTCTTCTTCCAGAAAATCCGCCAGGGTGATACCCAGCTCGGTCAGCAACAGCGCCGCGATCAATGCGGCCCAGGCGCCATGCCATGCAAACCAGGCCAGCCCGAAAAAGACGACGCCATAGATCGCCTCGCGCGCCGCATGCAGCGCCAGCTCATACCGGGCCGATGGGCGATGGGGCAGGCGGGCCTGCAGCTCGTGGTGCCACCAGTTGTCAAACGCGCCCATGGCGGCCTGGACGGAGAGCAGCATAAAAACGGGGGTCATGGCACTCATGGTCGGGTGTCCTTGTTCAAAGTGCGTTCAAAGAAGAATAGTCAGGGCTGGCGGGTTCGGTGCAGGGGTCGGTGAACACCCCGGACTGGTGGAAGGTCTCCCCCCACCAGGGGTGCACCATGCTCAGCGTGAAGCGGAACTGCCCGTCGCCCAGGTCGGTGTGCGCCACGCGGCAGGTGCCCGGGGTCAGCAGGGCAGGCACGGGGATGCGCAGGCGCCCCCGCACCCACCAGAAGCGGCGGCTGCGAAACACCAGCGCGCCGTCTTCTTCCAGCACCTCCAGCGACATGGCCAGGCCCCCATCGGTGCGCTCCAGCAGGCGCCCGTCGGGGCCCAGCTCCTTGGTGGATCGCACGGTGCGGCCCGCGCCGCTGGCGGCGCCGGTGTGAAAGCAGCGCTCCCACACCACGCCACCGCACCCGTTGCCGCTCACGCGCACGGTGGCGGGCAGGGCGGTGGTGTTGATATGGGTCAGTGGGCCACCCCAAGCCCGGGTCAGCGCGGCATAGACATGGCCCACCAGCGAGCAGCGCAGGTCCATCTGGCCTTCATAGGCCACATCGGCATGTGCGGTGCCAAAGCGGCGTTGTACAGCGGCGGGCAGGCACGCCCAGGCTGCGGCGCCCACCATGGCGCGCAGGTCCAGCGCGGGGGCCGGATGGGCCGGGGCGACATCGCAAGGGCGGGGCGCAGGGGTAAACAGGGCAAACATGGCGGGTTGGGCAAGAGTGGCGGTTGCACTCCCTATTGCGAAACCCGGGCCAGGTGCTGAATGCACTGCAAGTGCTTGATTTCATTGAAATCCGCAGACCGACCTGCATACTTGGTTTACAGTGCGCGCAGCCCAAACCGTTAACTCCAGGAACAGGTCCCCGCCATGCCCAGCGCTCCCACCCCATCGGTTCTTGCATGCTGATCCACGCCGTCCTCGGGTTTTCGGTTCTTGAGACGCTGGTGCTGGCCGCCCTGTTGCTGGCCTGGGCCGACCGAGTAGCGGGTGCGCGGCTGCTGGCGGCCTTCTTGACCGGCATTTCGATGTGGATGGTGGGCAACGAGCTGCCCAACTGGATCGGCCCTGAAACAGAACCGGTGGCCATGCGCCTGCTGGCCACGGCGCCCTTCACGTCGGCGCTGTTCTTTCACTTCTGCACCGTGTTCTGCCGTGTGGATCTGGGGCGCTGGGGTGTGGCGGCGGCCTATGCGCTGGGCGGTGGTGCCTCGGTGGTTTCCATCCTGCTGGTGCCCGCGCACCTGGTGCACCACCGCGACATCGGCTGGATTGCGGTGGCTGATGAGGTGGGGGTGGTGGCCAGCATGGCCTGGGTCATCCTGGGTATCGGCGGGGTGTGGGTGCTGCTGCACGCCTTGCTGCGCGCTCGCCGCCTGGGCGATGGGCAGAAGTTCCGGCAGATTGCGGCCGTCACCGCGTCGTGCCTGTGGGGCCTGCTGTGCCTGGCGGGCTACGGCATTGCGGTGCTGGACTGGCCGATCTACCCGTTTCCGCTGCTGGGCCTGCCGTTTTATTCGCTGATCCTGGTGTACGGCATCCTGCGCTATGGGGTGTTTGTGGCCAACGCCTGGGCACGCCGTGCCCTGGTGTGGGCGCTGCTGCTGGTACTGGGGGTTGTAGTGGGGCTGGTGGTGGTGGCGCTCACGCCCCTGTTGCCGCTGGAATCGCGCTGGCTGGGCGGCCTGGCCGTGGCGGCCAGTGTGCTCGCGCTCAACGGCCCCGTGCGGCGCGTGGCCGAGCGGCTGGTGTACCCAGGCGCCGAGGTGTCGGCCGCTGACCTGGCCGCCTGGCGCCGCACGCTGGGGTCGGCCGAAACGCCCCAGGCCCTGGGCGAACAGGCCGCCGCCTTGCTCAGCGCACGCACCGGCACGCAGGTCGAGGTCCACATTGGCGATGCCCCGCCCGCCGCCAGCAGCACGCCACAGCTGGTGTGTGGCCGTGCCAGCGAGGGCTGGACTGTGTCATTGCAAGGCTGGGATGCCGCGCCCCCCGGGCCGCGCCATGTGGCCGAGCTGTTTGGCACCGTGGTGGCCGAGGCTGCCGAGCGTGTGGAGCAGGCCCAGCAGTTTGCCGCCCGCGAGCGCGAACGCCAGCTGCAGGCCCGCCTGGCCGAGCTGGGCGCCCTGGCGGCCACGGTGGCGCACGACATCCGCAACCCGCTGAACATCATCTCCATGGCGGTCGCGGCCGCCCCCAGCGACACGCGGCGCGAAGTGGCCGAGCAGGTGGCCCGCATCGCGCACCTCACGCACGACCTGCTGGACTTTGCCAAGCCCTGGACGCTGGCCCCCAGCACCATCGACCTGACAGCCCAGGTGCGCAATGCCGCCCTGCGCCTGCCGGATGTGAGCTTCGGACCGGGGCTGAGCGAGCCACTGTGGCTGCAGGCCGATCCGCGCCGCGTGGACCAGGCGCTGACCAACCTGTTTGAAAACGCCCGCATGGCCACCGCCCCCGCCAACGATGCAGATGCCCCTGAAGCCGCCCACACCCACAGCCACGTGCACATCGACGCCGAAACCACCGCCACCACCGTGCTGCTGCATGTGTGCGACGCAGGCCCCGGCGTGCCCGCCGAAATCCGCGACCGGCTGTTTGAGCCCTTTGCCTCGCGCAGCCCGGGCGGCACCGGGCTGGGCCTGGCCATCGTGGCCCGCACCATGGCGGCCCACGGCGGCACGGTGGCGCTGACCGAGCGTGCGCCCTGGAGCACCTGTTTCACGCTGAGCTTTCCCCGCACACCCGCCGCATGAACCAAGCCTTCCACGAACCCTCCGGCCACCCGCCTGCGCAGAGCATCGCGGGTGGCGCTGATACCCCCAGCGCGCCAGGCCACGGCCATGTGCTGCTGGTGGACGACGAAGCCGCCTTCCAGCGCCTGGGCGGCGCCTTCTTGCGCAACCTGGGCCACGAGGTCACGCTGGCGGGCGATGGCGCGCAGGCCCTGGCCGCCTTTGCCCAGCGCCGCCCCGAGCTGGTCTTGCTGGACCTGGCCATGCCCCCGCACATGGACCCCGAGAGGGGGCTGGAACTCATCCCGCGCTTTGCCCCCGTGCCCGTGGTGGTGCTGACGGGCCATGGCGACCACGCGCTGGCCCTGCGCGCCACCGAACTGGGCGCCTGGGACTTCCTCACCAAACCCATCGACCCCGACATGCTGCGTTTTGTGGTGGCGCGCGGGCTCCAAAAGGCCCGCCTGGATGGTGAGCTGGCAACGCTGCGGGCCGGGCAGGCGCTGGATGCGCAGGGGCTGGATGACATGGGTCTGGTGGGCCAGGCGGCGGCCACGGTGCAGCTGCGCGCGCTGGTGCGCCGTGTGGCGCCCACCCAGGTGAGTGTGCTGGTGCTGGGCCCCACGGGCACGGGCAAAGAGCTGGTGGCCCGCGCCCTGCATGCCCACAGCGCCCGCCGTACCGCGCCCTTTGTGGCCATCCACTGCGGCGCGCTGTCGGCCGAGCTGCTGGAGAGCGAGCTGTTCGGCCACATGAAGGGCAGCTTCACCGGCGCCTACCGCGACCAGGCGGGCCTGGTGGAGGCCGCGCACGGCGGCACGCTGTTTCTGGACGAAGTGGGCGAAATGCCCCCGCCCATGCAGGTCAAGCTGCTGCGCTTTCTGCAGGAGGGCACGTTCGTGCCCGTGGGCGGCCGCGCACAAAAGCGCGCCGACGTGCGCGTGGTGGCCGCTACGCACCGCGACCTGGAGGCCATGGTGCGCGAAGGCACTTTCCGCGAAGACCTGTTCTACCGCCTCAAGGGCGTGGTGCTGCGCACCCCGTCACTCGCCGAGCGCCCCGCCGACATTCCGCTGCTGGCCACGCGCTTTCTGCACCGCGTGGCACACAACGCCCGGCTGTCGGCCGACGCCCTGGCCTGGCTGATGGCACGCGACTGGCCCGGCAATGTGCGCGAGCTGAAAGCAGTGGTCGAATCTGCCGGTGCACTGCTGATGCCCCTAGAGCGCGAGGTGGACGCGCCCCTGCTGCAACTGGCCAGCGGCGACATGGCGACCGAGGCTCCGACACCCGGCACTGAAACCTCCCCAGCCCCCGCAGGCACCGGCCCGCTGGACGCCGCCCTGACCGAGCTGGAAACCCGCATGGTGCGCGACACCCTGGCCGCCGCAGGCGGCAACCAGTCCGAAGCCGCCCGCCGCCTGGGCATCTCGCGTGTGGGTCTGGTCAAGAAGCTCACGCGGCTGGGGCTTCGCTGAGCCCGGCCCCCGCCCGCAGCGAGAAGCGGGCAGAGGCATTTGCTCATGTTTTGATAGCTATCAAGGCATGATGGACGCGCGGTAACGGCCTAAAAACCTTCAAATTTCCAGGCCGTGGAGCCGCTCAAGGCCGCACCAGCTGCAGCGGCTCGCCCACGCGCGCCTTCACCACGTCGTCGCGGTGGAAGGGCAGGGTGTGCCAGCGCTTGGCCGAGAACTCGCGCATCTGGTCGTTGGCGTGGGGCGATGCGGGGTTGGTGGACTGGCCGTAGGTCAGGATGGCCTGGGCCACCGGGCCCTTGGCGTCGAAGGTCACGGTTTGCACGTAGCTGGTGCCGTAGTCGATGCGCAGGCCTGCCTTGTTGATGGGCGCGGGCTCCTGGCGGCCCAGGTTGTTGAGCACGCCTTCAAACTCCTCGCCGCCGTGCAGTGCGATGGCTTCTTCGGTGATGGCCGGGCGCTGCACGCTGCCCAGCGTGGCGTCGAGCGTGTAGCCGCTGGTGCGGATGGCCTTGACGGCGCCGTCCAGCGCCTCCCACACCTTGGCGGCGGTGGCGGCGTCGTCCATCTTCAGGCCCGCCGGGGTGGCCACGGGCTGCTGGGCATCAAAGGGCACGCGGTGCACGCCTGGGATGTTGCGCGCGGTGCGCCAGAACTCGCGGAACACATGGGCGCTGCGGGCATCGACGTTGTTGCGGCGGTCCCAGCCTTTGAGGGCCGCACAGCCGTCGCGGGATTCGGCCGTGGGCGCCTTGTCGCAGGCGGCCAGCAGGTCGGGCACCACCACCTGGGCCATGAAGTTGCGGTTCTGGAACAGTTGGTCCTGCATGGCCTGCAAGGTGACCTTGCCCCGGCCCAGCATCTCAGGGATCTCGGCCAGGCTGGCGCGGGTGCGGGGGCGGGTCAGGCTGGCGTCGCCCACCAGGGGCGAGATGCCTTCAAACTTCAGCGCGGGGTGGGTGTAGACAAAGCTGTCATTGCTGTTCTGCACCCAGTCATTGCGCAGGGCCACGGGCATGCGGCTCGTGGGGATGAGGCCAGGCACGGGCGATGCGCTGTCTTCGCGCCAGGCGCAGTCGGCGCGTGCGCCGTTCAGCACCACCAGGCCCGCTGCGCCGCGCAGTGCGGCGGCGGGTTTGCTGGGGGCGCAGCGTTCCAGCTGGGCGGCGTCCACATCAGGCACCACGCTGGTGTCGGTGTAGAGCACGCGGCCGTGGCGGTCGGCCGCCAGGGTGTTCACCCAGGGCAGGCCCAGCGAGGCATGGGCCTTGTGCATCTCGCCCACCGACGTGGCGCGCGCAAAGGCCAGGGCGGCGTCCATCATGCGGGTGTTGCCGGTGTTGGCGTCGCGCAGGGCGTAGGCGGTCTTGTCGGTCCAGCCCAGGCCCGCGCGGGGCACCACCACCAGCGGGCCCCAGCGGGTGCTCCACACGGTGTGTTCGCGGGTCTGGGGCTGGCCATCGGCGCCGGGGATCTGGGCGCTGACCTTGCGGGCGGTCATCTTCTCGGGCTTGCCGTCCACCAGGTAGCTGGTGGCGTCGCCCGGCACCAGGGCCAGCTCGTACAGCGTGAAGCGCTTGCCGGTGGACACGGTGTGTGACCAGGCCACGTCCTTGTTGAAGCCGATGGAGACCATGGGGTAGGTGCCGATGCCCACGCCCATCACGTCCATCTGGCCGGGGATGGTGAGGTGCATCTCGTAGAAGCGGTTGGGGCCGCTCCACGGGAAGTGGGGGTTGCCCAGCAGCATGCCGCTGCCGTTGGCCGTCACGTCCTTGCCAAAGGCCCAGGCGTTGGAGCCCAGGGGCGAGTCGAGCAGGCCCACGTCGCGCATGGCCTGGGCGGCATCGGCCAGATTCACTTCAGGGGCGGGTGCCTGGGCGGCCTTGGCGGCAGGGGGCTGCGCACCCAGCATGCCATCGGCCAGCGCGGCAATGCCGGCCTGCACGGCCACCACCTCGGCCATGCGGCGGTATTCGGCCAGCGTCATGGGCTGCACCCAGGGCTTGCCCCGGCAGGCGTCGGGCAGGGTGGCGGCGTTGTCGGCCAGATAGCGGTTGTAGCCCGCCACGTAGCCGCGCGCCATGCTCTGCACCTGGGCGCTGGTGCGGGCCCAGCTGCGCGCAAGCAGGGCGTCGTCCATGTGGGCGGCCATGAACAGGTCGATCTGTTCGTTGGGAATGTAGCGGCGGCCCAGCAGGCCGATGGTCTTGGCGCCAAAGTGGGCGCTGCGCTGGCCACGTGCGGTCACGAGCTGGTCGGCCGTCATGCAGACGTTGTCCTGCGCATAGGCATAGGCCACGCCGTAGGCCAGGGTCTCCGGGTCTTGCGCGGTGATGTGCGGGATGCCGAAGGTGGTGCGCTCGATGGTCACGCTGCTGCTTTTGCCGCTGGTGCCTACGGGCGTGCCGGCGCAGCCCGCCAGGGCCAGGGCGGCGCTCGCGGCGGCCAGGGTGGTAAGCGGAGTGCGGGCGCGGGTCATGCCTGTGGGCAGGCCGGTTTTCTGTTGCATGGGTGGGTGTCTCCAGGTGTCGCGTCGTGTCGTGTGGTACCTGCCGTTGGTCTTGGCCAGGGCAGGGCGCTGTTGTTCGCGCCGCCATGCTACTGCCGGGTAACATCTGGACACGATGGCAGTCTGGCCACAAACAATGGCAATATCGCCACCATGCCTAGAGACCAACCCGAAGCCCCCGCCACCCCGTCGCCCCTGGGGGTGAACGTGGGCATCGTCTGGGGGCCGGGCAGCATTGCCAGCACGGCCGCTGCGGTGGTGGATGCCCTGCGTGCCATGAACATGCTGGCCGCTATGCGGGCAGGTGGCGCCCAGGCGCCCGTGCGTTGGCACTGGCTGCTGGCACCGGGCGAGGACGGCGCCGCGCCGCCGCCTGTGCCCGACAGCGGGGCGCTGCAAGGCCACCTGCACGCCATCGTCATCCCCGGTTGGCTGGTGCCCACCGGGCCCCAGCTGCGCGAGGTGAGCCACCGCCACCACCAATACTTTGGCGACCTGCTGCGCGCCCATGTAGCGGGCGGCGGGGTGGTGGCGGCGCTGTTCAATGGCTCCAGCCTGCTGGCCGACTGCGGCTTGCTGGCCGGGCGCCAGGTAGCGCTGCCCTGGGCGTTTGCGCCGTCCATCGTGCTGCAGTCGGGCACCAGCGCTCAGGCCAGCGCGCAGGGCCATTCACCCCCGACCGAGGTGGCCTGGCAGCGCGACAGACCCTGGCTGCGCGACGGCCCCGTCTGGACATCGGCCGCGCCGCAGGACACCCTGCCCGTGGTGCTGGACCTGCTGGCCCACACCCCCGCTGCCGAACTGGCCCAGGCCGCATCGCATGTGCTGCTGTTCGATGCACCGCGCCAGCTCACGGCCACCGCTACCATGGAAACGCCCACCGGTGCCCCCATGGGCGCGGGCAGCCTGGAGCAGGCCCGCCGCTGGCTGCAGGACCACCGCAACGAGCCCTACAGCCTGCAGGCCACGGCCCGCGCCGCCGCCACCAGCCCGCGCACGCTGCTGCGCTGGTTTGCCCAGGTGTATGGCGAGAGCCCACAGGACTACCTGCACCGCCTGCGCATCGCCCAGGCCCAGGCGCTGCTGCAGACCACCTACCTCACCGTGGACGCCGTGGCGCAGCAGTGCGGCTACAGCGACACGGGCAGCTTTCGCAAGATCTTCCACCGCGTGAGCGGTACCACCCCGGGGGCGTACCGCCAGCGCTTTCGGCTGCGCACCACACGCAAGCAATGGCTGGGCACCAACACAAACGGCGATAATTGATGGCGCTATCGAATTCGTAGCTATCAAGGCATATGTAGAAGGCGGTAACAGCCTTTTTTGCTTGATTTTTTCAGACCACCCAACTTCCACCCTCCATGCAAGCCCTGCTCGACGCCATCGCCACCATGCCCCTGCCCACCGAGGCGCAGCGCATCTTCCATGGCCGGGGCGGGTGGCACCCTGGGGCAGAGCAGTGGGTGCTGGACGCCTATCCGCCCGTGTGGGTGCTGACGAGTTTTGCGCCCGCCACCGAGGACGAGTTGGCCGCCATCGGCGCCGCGCTGGAGGCCCGGTGGGCGCAGATCGCCCCGGCCGGCGAGCCGCTGAACTGGGTGTTCCAGCACCGGGGCGAGGCTTTGCGCATCGAGGGCCGCAGCGAGACGCGGCTGATGGCCGGTGCCGTGCCCGATCCGCACATCGTCACCGAAGCCGGGGCACGCTACCGGGTGCATGTGCTGCGCGGGCAGAACCACGGCCTGTTCCTCGACATGGCCGCAGGCCGCCGCTGGGTGCGTGACTACGCGGCAGCACGCAGTGCAGACCGCTACGGCCTCAAGGTGCTCAATCTGTTTGCTTACACCTGTGCGTTTTCGGTGGCGGCGCTGCAGGCGGGCGCCAAACAGGTGGTCAACGTGGACATGAGCCACGGCGCCATTGGCATCGGGCAGCAGAACCACCAGCTCAACGGCATCACCACGGGCGCCGCCTTTTTGCCGCACGACATCTTCAGCAGCTGGGGCAAGATCACACGCAGCGGGCCCTATGGCCTGGTCATCGTAGATCCGCCCAGCTACCAGAAGGGCAGCTTTGTGGCCACCAAGGACTACGCGCGCTTGATGCGCCGCCTGCCCGATTTGCTGGCCCCCGGCGGCCACGCGCTGCTGTGCCTGAACGCGCCCGAACTGGGCGTGGACTTTTTGCAGGACCAGATGCGCGAACTGGCGCCCGAGCTGCAGTTTGTCGAACGCGTGGCCAACCCGGCCGTGTTTGCCGATGTGGAGCCCGGCCGTGCACTCAAGGTGCTGGTGTACCAGGCGCCTGAGTTGGAACCGATCACCCAGGGTTAGAAAACCCCTAGCGCCAACCCCACCGCCAGGGCCTCGCCCAGCGCCTGGCAGCGCGCCAGGTCGTCCGCGCCGATGTGTTTGGGCGCCAGGATGGCCTCGGGCGTCTGCGCATGGGTGCACACGATCAGCGGCTCGGCCACCGCATTCAGGCGCCAGCCCGTGGCGATGCGCGCCATCTGCCGCGCTGCGTTCTGCCCGTCGCTGCCTGCACAGACCAGCAGGGCATAGGGGCGGCCATTGATCTGGTCGAGCGCGCCGTAATAGCAGCGGTCAAAAAAGTCCTTGAGCTGCCCGCTGATGGCCGCCAGGTTCTCGGGCGTGGCAAACAGGTAGCCATCGGCCGCCAGCACGTCGGCTGGGTGGGCCTCTGCAGCATGCAGCAAGCGCACGGCCACGGTGGGCTCGGCCGCCCGGGCGGCGGCGCAGGCGGCCTCGGCCATCTGGCGCGTGCCACCAGTCATGGAGTGGTAGACGATCAGCAGGGTTTTGGTGGCGGGCATGCGCGCAGCATAGTCGCTGGGGAAGAGGGCGGGCTGCCGCACGAAGCTCCAGCAGCCACGGGTTTGCACGAGGGGTTTTACGCGGTTCGGCGCCATGCCCCGGTGCCACAATGTTCACCACAGAAATTGCAGCCGCAGCCGTTTTCATGACCATCGTGTCCCACGTTTCCCACTGGCTGCAGACCACCCGCGCCCGGCTGACCCTGCTGTTTGGGGGCACGGCCGTGCTCACGGGCCTGGCCATCGGTTTTGTGGCCGACGAGGTGCTGAGCCGCCACCTCACCGAACTCAGCGGCCAGTCGCTGATGAATGCCAGCCAGCCGATCGCGCTGGCGCTCTCGCAGGGCATGCTGGAGCGCGAGCGCGAAATTTCGCTGCTCAGCCACCTGCCCATGGTCACCCGGCCCGAGGCCCACGGCCCCCAGCTGCAGGCCCACCTGGAGCAGATCCGGCAGTCCTACCCCTTTTATTCGTGGCTCGGCCTGACCGACGAGGCGGGCGTGGTGCAGGTGGCCACCGGCAACCTGCTGCTGGGCCAGAACGTGTCGCAGCGGCCCTGGTTCCATGCGGGCAAAAACGGCCCCTACGTGGGCGACGCCCACGACGCCGTGCTGCTGGACAAGCACCTGCGCGAGCCCGGCAGCAGCGTGCCCCTGCGTTTCATGGACTACGCCTCGCCCGTGCGCGGGCAGGATTCCGTCTTCAAGGGCGTGATCTCGGCCCACGTGAACTGGGCCTGGGTGCAGGACATCATCCGCCGCGCCAGCCCCGGGGCGGTGGCCAGCAGCGGCATGGAGGTGCTGCTGCTCAACAAGGACGGCGTGCTCAATGCGGCCGGGGCCGTCGAGCTGCCGCGCTCTGCGCTGCCCATCCTGCCCAGCCAGGGGCGGTTTCAGGTGATGTCCTGGGGCGAGTCGCCGGGCCAGCGTTACCTCACTGGCCTGGTGCCCGTGCCCTCGCAGACCATCACCGACCTGGGCTGGCTGCTGGTGGCACGCCAGCCGCTGGACCTGGCGCTGCAGCCCATCAACCGCCTGCACAGCATCGTGGCCGTGATGCTGGTGCTGATGACCGTGATGCTGGTGGGCGTGGCCTACTGGGCCGCGCGGCGCTTCAGCCAGCCGGTGGAAAAGCTGGCCGAAGCGGCCCGGCAGGTGGAGGCCACCGGGCGGTTTGTGGCGCTGGACTTCAAGACCGAGACGGTGGAGTTCCAGCACCTGCGCTCTGCGCTGCAGAACATGACCCAGGGCCTGATCGATGGGCGCGCCGCGCTGGAGCGCGCCAACGCCGACCTGGAGCACCGCGTGCAGGAGCGCACCGAGGCCCTGCACCAGAGCGAGCAGCGCTACCTTTCGATCCTGGAGGACCAGACCGAGATCATCTGCCGCTTTGACAGCGGCAATCGCCTGACCTTTGTGAATGACGCCTTTTGCAGGCTGTTCGATTTCAAGCGCGAGAACCTGCTGGGCCGCGTGTGGGCCCCCGTGGTGCATCCGGACGACTACCCGCTGGTCGCGCAGAAGCTGGCCACCGTCACACCCGCCAACCCGGTGGTGGTGGTCGAGAACCGGGTGTTTGCAGGCGACGGCGCCGTGCGCTGGTGCCAGTTCAGCAACCGGGCACTGTTTGACGAAGACGGCCAGCTGGTGGAATGGCAATCGGTGGGCCGCGACATCACCGAGCGCCGCCAGCTGGAGGCCGACCTGGCCCGCGCGTCAGAGCGCTTCCAGGACCTGTACGACAACGCCCCCTGCGGCTACTACGCGCTCGACCGCGACGGCAAGTACGTGCACATCAACCAGCAGACCCTGTCCTGGCTGGGCGCAAGCCGCGAGGAGGTGGTGGGCAAGCTGGGGGTGGCCGATTTTTTTGATGCCGAAGGCAAGGCGCAGTTCGCCAGGTACTTCCCCATCCTCAAGGAGACCGGACACATCGGCCCCCTGGAGCTGACCCTGCTGGGCCGCAGTGCCGCGCCCCGCCGCGTGTGTGTGTCCGCCACCGCCATCCGCGATGCGGCGGGCGAATTTGTGATGAGCCGCTCCATCATGTACGACGTGTCGGAGCTGCATGCGGCGCGGCAGGCGCTGCATGCCCTCAACGAGGAGCAGCAGGCCATGCTGCACAACGACCTGATCGGCATTGCCAAGATCAAGGACCGCGTCATCCTGTGGCGCAACCCGGCGCTGGAGCGCATCTTTGGCTACGCCCCCGGCCAGTTGCAGGGCCGCACCACCGAAGAGATGTATGTGAGCCGCGAGGACTTCCTGGCCTTTGGCCGCGAAGCCTATGCCGTGCTGGCCTCGGGCCAGCATTACCGCCAGCAGCGCCGCATGCGCAAGCTCAATGGCGAAGAAGTCTGGATCGACGTGAACGGCGTGGCGTTGAACGCCGACGGTGAATCCCTGTGGCTGATGCAGGACATCACGGCCATGAAGCAGTACCAGCAGCAGGTGGAGCACATCGCCTTCCACGACAGCCTGACCCGCCTGCCCAACCGCCTGATGCTGGCCGACCGTGTGGCCCAGGCGCTGGCCCTGTGCGACCGCACCGGCAGCATGGCCGCGCTGTGCTACATGGACCTCAACGGCTTCAAGCCCATCAACGACCAGTACGGCCACGACATGGGCGACGAGGTGCTGCGCGTGACCGGCCAGCGCCTGCAAGAGCAATTGCGCGCCAACGACACCGCCGCGCGCATCGGCGGCGATGAGTTTGTGCTGCTGCTCACCGCCGTCACCGACCCCACCGAGATCACCCGGGCCATGGAGCGCGTGCTCAAGGCCATCGAACAATCCATCGACCTGGGCGGTGGCCGCGTGGTGCGGGTGTCTGCCGCCGTGGGCACCGCCATCTACCCCCAGGACGGCACCAACGCCACCGACCTGTTGCGCCGCGCCGACCACGCCATGTACGAAAACAAGGGGCATGTGTCGGCCGAGCGCAGCCGGTGAGCACAACCCCAAAACGGCCCGGCGGGTACTGGCCTGGCAGGTTCTTTCAGCGGCCTCCCAGCAGCCGCCCTGTGATCGCCTCCCACTCCGCCACCTCCACCGGCGTGATCGACAGCCGGTTGCCCCGCTGCAGCACGCGCATGGGGGCCAGGTCGGGGTGCTCGCGCAGCTCGGCCAGAGAGATCAGCCGGGTCTTGCGCAGGGCCTGCACGTCCAGCAGCAGCCAGCGGGGCTGGTCGGGCTTGGATTTGGGGTCGTAGTAGGGCGAGGCGGGGTCGAACTGCGTGGGGTCGGGCCGGGTGCTGCTGGCCACGCGGGCGATGCCCGCGATGCCGGGTTCGGGGCAGCTGGAGTGGTAGAACAGCACGCCGTCGCCCACCTGCATCTCGTCGCGCATGAAGTTGCGCGCCTGGTAGTTGCGCACCCCTGTCCAGGGCACGGTCGCATTGGGGGCGGCCAGGGCGTCGTCGATGGAGCATTCCTCGGGCTCGGACTTCATGAGCCAGTAGCGCGGCGGGCGGTGTGGGGTGGCGTTCATGGCGCCATTCTGGCAAAGGGCAACTACGACTTTTGGGCTGCGCAGTGGATACCGGAGTTGGGTTGCTTTTATTTTGATAGCTGGTTGGGCATATCCATCGCGCGGTAGAGCCTGTTTTTATTCATATTTTTCCGCTGCTGCCGTGCCGGGCAACGCCCCCGGCGCGGTCAGCGGCTCGCGCGGCAGCACGCAGCGCAGGCCCACGCCGCGCCCGCCCAGCCCGTCGGCAAAGCCCAGGGTGCCGCCCATGCGCTGCACCACGCGCTGTGCAATGGCCAGGCCCAGGCCCGTGCCCGCCTCGCTGGTGCCGGGCACGCGGTAGAAGCGCTCCCACACCCGGGCGCGGTGTTCGGGGGCGATGCCCCGGCCGTTGTCCTGCACCAGCAGCACGATAGGGCCGCAGGTGCTTGCGTCATCCGTGCCCAGGGTCACCTCCACGCTGCCACCGGCCACGCCGTAACGGATGGCGTTGTCCACCAGGTTGTCGATGACGGAGCACAGGCCTTCGCGGTCCAGCTGGGCGCTGAGGTGGTCGGGGGCGTTCAGGGCCAGTTCGATGCGCCGTGCGCGTGCCAGGGGCACGAGCAGGGCCACGCGGTTGCGCAGCAGGTCGGCCAGGTCCAGCGTGGGGTGCACAGCCGGGGCAGCGGGCTGGGCGGCGGCGTCGGCGCGGGCCAGGGTCAGCAGCTGGGTGAGCAGGTGCGATGCGCGGGTGATGCCCTGCTGCAGCGCGTGGGCAGCATCGGCCCGCGCGGCGGGGTCGGGTTCGGTGAGCAGCTGGTGGGCCTGGGCGTTGATGGCGGCCAGTGGGGTGCGCAGCTCGTGCGCGGCATCGGCCAGAAAGCGCCGTTCGGCCTCCAGCCGCTGGGCCTCGTGGGCGAGCAGGGCGTTGAGTTCGTGCACCACGGGCGCGGTTTCGGCATAAAGCCTGTCCACCTGCACGGGCGCCAGGTCGCCCGCGCGGCGGCGCGAGATGCGCTGCGCCAGCTGCCGCAGCGGCGCCAGCCCGCTGCGCACCGTGACCCACACCACCAGCCCGTGCCACAAAAACACGCCCAGCTGGCTTTTGAGCACCAGCCACAGCACGGGCAGCAGCGCGGCCAGCTGCAGCGCGCCGGGCTCGGCCACCTGCACCACCACGCTGCCGTCGCTGGCGGCCTGGGTGTGCAGGTGCCAGGGCGGGTTGCCGGGTGGGGCCGGGGCGGTTTCTGTGGTGGCTTTCGTGGCGGTGTCCGGCCAGGGCACGTCTTCGCTGCTGCGGTACAGCACCTGGCCCTGCGTGTTCAACACGCGGGTGTGGGTCAGGCCCGCCATGCCGAGCAGGTCGCGGCCGGTGATGCGCAGCAACGCGCCCTGGGCGGCCAACATGCGGGCGGGCAGGGTGGCCTCGGGGCCAGCGGCGGCCTCGGCCAGGATGCGGGCGGTTTCGCGCAGACGCGTGTCGATGTCTTCGGGGCTGCGTTCCAGCGCCACCCAGGTCATCACCGAGGCCAGCGCCAGCCAGGCCACGACCAGGGCCAGCGCTTGCCAGGCGATCAGGCGGCGGATGAGCGAGGGCGGGCGGGGTGCGGCGGGGGCCGTTGCCGTGGTGGCCGCGCGTGCGGCGTGCATGGCGGCTGCGCTCATGGTGCCGGGTCCATGGCGGGTGTGGGCGCCTCCAGCACATAGCCCACGCCGCGCACGGTGCTGATGAGGTGGTTGCCCAGCTTGCGCCGCAGTTTGTAGACATGCACGTCGGTGGCGTTGCTGTCCAGCGTGTCGGCAGGGCTGGAGCTGGCCTCGATCTGCGCGCGGGTGAGCACGCGGCCCGGGTCTTCGGCCAGGGCGCGCAGGATGTCGTATTCGCGGGCAGAGAGGTGCACGTCCTGCCCATGCACCTGCACCCTGCGCCGCGCAGTGTGGATGCTGAGCGGCCCGATCTGCCACACGCTGCTGGTCTGCCCGCTGTGGCGCCGCAGCAGGGCCCGCACGCGCGACAGCAGCTCTTCGATGGCAAACGGCTTGCCCAGGTAGTCGTCGGCCCCAGCGTCCAGCCCCAGCACGCGCTCGCCCACGCTGTCGCGGGCGGTGAGCAGCATCACTGGCGTGGCCTGCCCCTGGGCGCGCAGCCAGGCGAGCAGGTCCAGCCCCGTCTCGTCCGGCAGGCCAATGTCCAGCAGCACCAGGGCAAAGGTCTGTTCTTGCAGAAACCGACGTGCATCGGCGCAGGTGCGCAGCCACACCACATGGTGGCCCGCTACGGTGAGCACGCGCTGCAGCGAGTTGCCCAGAGGGAGATCGTCTTCCACAAGAAGGATGCTGGCCATGCGACGGGGTGCGAGGGGTGAGAAATGGGGCGGTCGCGGCGATTCTAGGAGCGGGCCATGCCGCGCAGGGGGGCACGCGCAGCGGGTGTTCATGAAAGCTTCATCTGGGGCGCCCGGCACGGCGGCGGCTTCATGGGGGCTTCATGCGGGTCTTTGCAGACTGCGGGCTTCTCTGTTTCTTTCACCCCCGGCTGGGGGCTTCCGTATGAATCTGCAAAACGCCATCACCCTGTTTTCGCCGCGCAACCTGGTGTGCGCCTTGTTCATGTCTGTGCTGTCGGCCTGCGGCGGCACGTCGGACGACGGGCATGTGGTCACCGTGGACGGCATCAGCATGGACAAGACCATTGACAAGACCGGCATCTACGACCTGGAGGTGACCGGCGCGCGCAACGACGTGACGGTGGCCGCGGGCAACACGGTGGCGCGGCTGATCGTGGCGGGCATGAACAACCGCATTTTTGTGCTCAAGACCGCCACGGTGGAGCGCATCGAGCTGGATGGCAGCGGCAACACCGTTTATGTGCCCGTGGGGTTCAAGTCGCGCATCACGCGCAATGGCAGCAACAACGACGTGATCGAGCGCTGAGGGGCTGACGCTCGCAGCCCTGCGCCATTGCAAATCTGGCCAGAAGACCGGCTTTGCCCGCAGAATCACCCCAGCCGCCGCAGTGCGGTGCGGGAGATACCGATGGACAAACCGGGCAAGAAACAGCCGGGCCTTTGGGTAATGGGCTTGTTTGCCCTGCCTTTTGCCGCCGTGGGCGTGGGCATGCTGCTGCTGAGCGTGTTGCCCACGCTGTACGACTGGTCGCGCATGCAGTTCTGGCAGCCGGTCAACGCCACGCTGCTGGCCGCGAGCCTGAATAGCAGCCGCAGCAGCAAATCCACTTCGTACCACGTGACGGCGCGCTACCGCTACGAGGTGGCGGGCCGGGCGTACGAGGGCGAACGTGTGGCCATCAGCGGTGGCGGCGACAACGTGGGCGACTTTCAGGAGGCGCTGGGCGAGCGGCTGGAGCAGGCGCTGCGTGCCGGGCAGCCGGTGCAGGTCTGGGTCAACCCCTCGCACCCGGCGGATGCCGTGATCGACCGCAGCCTGCGGCCCGGGCTGCTGGCGTTCAAGATGGTGTTTGTGGTGTTGTTTGGCGGTGTGGGCGTGGGCCTGCTGGTGTTTGTGCTGCGCGGGGGCAAGCCGCTCAACCAGCAGGCGAGCAAAGCCGTTGCAGCGGGAACACCCGGCAAGCTCGAAAAAATCCCCGGCGGGGTGCAGATGCACTTTCCGGCCGGGCGGTGGTGGGGCCTCAAGCTGGGGCTGGGCATGGTGGGGGCGCTGTTTCTGGCCGTGGGCGCGCTGGTGCCCTGGGAGCAGGAAGCCCAGTCCGACATCGCGCCCTGGCTTTTTCGCCTGGGGTTTGGCGGTGTGGGGGGCGCGGTGCTGGTGGCCGCGTTTTATGCGCTGGCCAACAGCCTGCGCGTGCAGATCGACCACGAGGGCCTGCGCACCGAGCGGCGCCTGCTGGGCCTGATGCTGCAGTGGCACCAGGTGCCCGGCCCCGAAATCGCCCGGCTGCGTGTGGTGGAGAGCTACACGGTGGAGAGCAACAACCGCCGCAACGTGTACTACCGCATCGAGGCCGAGCTGCGCAGCGGCAAGAAGATCACTGTGGCGCAGGACCTGCAGGGGCGCAAGGACGCCGACCGGATGCTCGCAGCCATCGGCAGCGCCACGGGTTACCCCATTCGCTGAGCCCGGCCGGTGGGGGCGATCAGCCTGATGCCTTGCGAAACGTGAGGTTGATGCGCAACCCGCCCGTCATCGCATGGCTGGCTTCGGCCAGCGGCGCCACGCCATGAAAGCGCAGCCGTGCCGGGCCGCCCCACACCACCACGTCGCCATGCCACAGGCCCACACGCCGGGCCTTGTCAGCGCGCTCGGCACCGCCCCACAGGAAGATGGCCGGGACGCCCAGGGACACGGACACGATGGGGTGGTCGTAGTTGCCTTCGTCGCGGTCCTGGTGCAGCGACAGCCGTGTGCCGGGCGCGTAGCGGTTGATGAGGCAGGCGTCGGGCACAAAGCCGGGGTAGCCCGCCGCCTCGGCCGCTTCCCGGGCCAGTTGGCGAAACAGCGCGGGCATGGGTGGCCAGGGCAGGCCGGTGGTGGGGTCGGTGGGGCCGTAGCGGTAGCCGCTGCGGTCGCTGATCCAGCCCAGCGTGCCGATGTTGCTCATGGCCACCGACATGCGCTGCCCCCCGGGGGTGATGAGGTGCCTGAAGGGCGCCTGGGCCGTGATGGCATCGACGGCCTGCAGCAACTCAATTGCCTGCGGCAGGGCAAAGCCACGCAGCACCACGGCACCCGGCTCCAGCCACTCGGGGGGCTGTGGCGTGGCGGGCAGGTCGTCAAAAAGACCAAGGTTCATGGCTTTGTCGTTCTGGCGTTGTGGCCCCATACCGATGCAACTGGCGTGATACCCGCGAGTGCACCCGTGGAACTGGCTTTGCCAGGCCAGCGGGTGCGTCCCCCTCCCGCGCAGCGAGAGAGGGGTGAAGGCGCCGAAGGCGACTCAGGGGGTGCATATCTACCACCTACTCAGCATCATGAAAAATGATGCCCATTGTGTGACGCTGCCCTGACCGCACGCGGCTCACGCCGTGGCGCAGGTTCACGCGGTAGGTGCCGCGTGTGCCCTGTACCGGGCGGTGGTGCACGGCAAACGCCACGGCGTCACCCTGGCGCAGAGGCACGACCTCGGCCCGCGACTGCATGCGGGGGCGTTGTTCGGTCAATACGAATTCGCCGCCGGTGAAGTCGCGGCCGGGCTCCGACAGCAGGATGGCCACCTGCAGCGGGAACACATGCTCGCCATACAGGTCCTGGTGCAGGCAGTTGTAGTCGCCCGGTGCGTACTGCAGCAGCAGCGGCGTGGGACGCAGTTGCCCGGCCGCATGGCAGCGGGCGATGAAGTCGGCGTGCTGCGCGGGGTAGCGCACGTCGATGCCCATGGCGGCATTCCAGTGGTTGGCGATGGGCTGCAGTTGCGGGTAGAGCGCGTCACGCAGCCCGGCCACCATGTCCGGCAGCGGGTAGCTGAAATACTGGTACTCGCCCAGGCCAAAGCCGTGGCACTGCATGACCACGCGGCTGCGGAACAGAGGTGGGCCCGGTTGGCGGTAGAGCCCGGCGAGGGCCGTGCATTCCTCGGCGCTCAGCAGTTGCGGCAGCACTGTGTGGCCCTGGGTGTGCAGGTCGTCGGTGGCCTGGGCCCAGTCGAGCGCGACCACGCGCCCGGGCCAGGGGCTGGTGGCCCCGGGTGTGCTGTGGGGCAGGGCGCTCAAGCCACTCATGCGGCCTTCTCCTGCAGGCGCGTGGGTGCGGCGGCGCCGGACTCGCGCTCCAGCAGCGCACGCTTGCGCTCCACACCCCAGCGGTAGCCTGAGAGTGCGCCGTCGCTCCTCACCACCCGGTGGCAGGGGATGGCCACGGCCAGCGCGTTGGCGCCGCAGGCCTGCGCCACCGCGCGGGTGGCGGCGGGGGCGCCGATGCGCGCTGCAATCTCGGCATAACTCGCGGTCTGCCCGGGCGGGATGGTGCGCAGCGCCTGCCACACGCGCTGCTGAAAGGCCGTGCCCCGCACATCCAGCGGCAAATCCAGCCCCCGCCCCGGCGCCTCGACAAAGGCCACGACCTGGGCCACCAGCAATTCAAAACCGGAATCGCCGCCCACCAGTTGGGCCTGGGCAAACCGGTCCTGCAGATCGCGCACCAGCACATCCGGGTCGTCGCCGAGCAGGATGGCGCACAAGCCCTGGCCGCTGTGCGCCACCAGGAGGGCACCCAGCGAGCATTGCGCCACGGCAAAGTGGATGCGCTGCGCCGCGCCGCCTGCGCGGTAGCGCGCGGGGGTCATGCCCAGCACCTGGGCCGATTTTTCGTAGAAGCGGCTGCTGGACTGGTAGCCCGCTTCGTAGATGGCCTCGGTGACCGAATCGGTGGTGTGCCCCAGTGCGCTGCGCACGCGCTGCTCGCGGTGCGCGGCGGCGTAGGCCTTGGGCGTGAGGCCCGTGGCCTGCTTGAAGATGCGGTGCAGGTGCGAGCTGCTCAGCCCCAGCCGGGCGGCCAGCGCATCGAGCGTGGGTGCGCGGCCCTCGGCCGCATCGGCTTCGATGAAGCGGCAGGCCTGGGTCACCCATTCGGCATGGTGCGACTGCGCGGAGGGCTGCTGCGGCTTGCAGCGCTGGCAGGGGCGAAAGCCTGCGTTTTCGGCGTCGGCGCAGCTGGCGTGGAAGCGCACATTCTCGGGCCGGGGCGTGCGCGCCGCGCAGCTGGGGCGGCAGTACACGCCCGTGGACAACACCGAATACCAGAAGCTGCCGTCTGCCGCCGCACTGCGCGCCAGCACCGCCGCCCAGCGCGGGTCGGCCTGGGTGGCTGCGGCTTGTTGCGCTGACTGGGTGCGGCGGGGGGCCGGGCGGGTGGGCATGGGCAGTGGGGGTGGTGAAGAAACTGCGGTGGCTAGGGCTTGCATGCTGAGGGCTCCGAAAAGAACCTGTTCACACACGGGGTGCGAACAGATGGCGTTGCGATGCCCTCACTGTAGAAACGGCGCGCGCGGAGCGCACTCCGAAGCTTGCTTTTGAATTCTGCACCTCGACTGGGTGCGCCGTCGGTTGCCCTTGTTCGCCCATCAAATACTACTGTTTTGATAGCTACAAAGGAATTCCTATCAGGCGGTAGAGGCCATTTTTATTCATATTCTGGTGGCTGCATCGGGCGCGGGCGGCGCTGGCCGGTGCCACCCCAACGTTTCGCATACTCACCCGGAATGGCGAGCGGGTTGTCGGCAGGCTCGGCCAGTGGCGCCAACAGGGCTTGCAGATCGGCCTCGCTGAACTTGAGCGCACCGGCCGCGTCGTGGCCCAGCACGCCGCTGGCCAGGGCGGCCTTGCGCGCCTGCAGCTCCAGCATGCGCTCCTCGATGCTGCCTTCCACCACCAGCTTGTAGACGAACACGGGCTGGTCCTGCCCGATGCGGTGGGCGCGGGCGGTGGCCTGCTCCTCCACGGCGGGGTTCCACCAGGGGTCGAGGTGGATCACGGTGTCGGCGGCTGTGAGGTTGAGGCCTGTGCCGCCGGCCTTGAGGCTGACGAGCAGGACGGGCGCACTGGTCGCGTCCTGCGCCTGAAAACGCTTTACCACCGCGCCGCGCTGGCCCGGTGGCGTCTGGCCGGTGAGAGTGAGGTAGGGCAGGGCCAGCGCGTCCAGCTGTTCGGCGGCCAGCATCAGCATTTCGGTGAACTGCGAGAACACCAGCACGCGGCGGCCTTCTTCGACCAGGGCGGGCAGCATGTCGGCCAGCAGTTCGAGTTTGGCCCGCTCGGTGCCGGGGTGGATCTTCGCGCCTTTGACCAGGCGCGGATCGCAGCACACCTGACGCAGCTTGAGCAGCGCATCCAGGATGGTGATCTGCGCGCCATCAAAACTCTGGCGCTCCAGCGCGCGGCGTACCTGCTTGTCGGCCGTGGTGCGCACGGCCTCGTACAGCTCGCGCTGCTTGCCCTGCAGCTGCACGCGCAAGATGGTCTCGGTGCGAGGGGGCAGCTCGGTGGCCACGTCCTGCTTGCGGCGGCGCAGGATGAAGGGGCGCACGCGCTGGGCCAGCAGCTGGGCGCGCAGGGTTTCGCCGTTCTCTTCGATGGGCTTGCGCCAGCGTGTATTGAAGCTGCGCACATCGCCCAGAAAGCCGGCCATCAAAAAGTCGAACTGCGCCCACAGCTCGCCCAGGTGGTTTTCGAGCGGCGTGCCCGTCAGGCACAGCAGGTGCGGGGCCTGCAGCTTGCGCAGGGCGCGGGCGCTGCGGCTGCCTGCGTTTTTCACCATCTGGGCTTCGTCCAGGATCAGCAGGTGAAAGGGCTCTGCCGCCAGCGCATCCACGTCACGCCAGAGCAGCGGGTAGGTGGTCAGCACCAGGTCATGGTCGGCAATCTGCAGATAGCGCTGGCCCCGGCTCGCGCCATGCAGGGCCAGCACCCGCAGGCCCGGTGCCATGCGCGCGGCCTCGGCCTGCCAGTTGAAGAGCAGCGAGGTGGGCAGCACGACCAGGGCAGGGCGGGTGAGGCGGCCAGCCTCCTTTTCAGTCAGCACGTGGGCCAGCGCCTGCGCGGTTTTGCCCAGGCCCATGTCGTCGGCCAGTATGCCGCCCAGGCCCTGGGTGCGCAGGTACTGCAGCCAGGCCAGGCCGTCGAGCTGGTAGGGGCGCAGCTGCACCTGCAGGCCCTGCGGCGCGGCCACGGGCTGCGGTGTACCGATGCGGCGCAGGCGCTGCGCCAGCTGGGCCAGGCCCGCGTCGCCCTGCAGCTGCCAGTCGTTGCTCCAGCCGCTGACGGTGCCTACGCGGTGCGCTTGCACCAGCCCGGCACGCAGGGCCTCGATACGCCGGGCCTCCCAGGCGCCCAGGCGCAGCGGGTCGCCGTCCTTCAGCTGTTTACGGGTGGGGTCCGTCAACAGGTCCACCATGGCGCCCACGATGGCCTTGAGCGGCCCGGCGGGTGCGTCGATACGGCGCCCGCCTGGTGCGCGCAGCGAGATGATGGCGATGTCGTCGATGGCCGCCATCTGCCGCGCGTTGAGCCAGCGCACGTCGCGGCGCAGCAGGTCGGCCAGCATGGGGGCCAGGTCCAGCACCACGCCGTCGATCTCGATGCCCAGGCTCAGCAGCCAGGCGCCTTCGCGCTCGGGCAGGTGCAGCTTCTGCACGGGGCGCTGGCGTGTACCCAGCGGCCCGTCTACCTCTTTGGCGAGCAGCTCGCCGGTGTCGGGGGCGATGACCAGCTTCCAGCGCTGTACCGGCACGCTTTCGTGCGCAAAGCCGGGGTGCACTACCACGCTCCAGCCCTCGGCGCGCAGCTGCGGCACCATGTCGGCCCAGAAGTCGCCAAAGTGCGCCTCCTGCGCCAGCGTCCACACGGGGCCCAGCGTGGCGGCGGCCGCGCGGTGGCGCCACTGCAGGCTTTTGGGGTCCACGGGGGTCAGGCCCAGGTCCCACACGCGGTCCATGGCGTCGGCCTCGGCGGCCAGGTTGCGCTGCATGCGCAGCACGGGGCCGCCGGTGTCGTACAGGTCTTGCACGGGCGCGGGGCGGGCGTTGAGCACCGAGGTGGGCGCGGCGGTCTCCCACTGCGCGCCGGTGTCGGTGCGGTAGGTCCAGTCGATCTGTGCCAGGGTCACGCTGTCGCCGCGCGGCCCCAGCTTGCCCTGGGGCGCCATGCCCAGCAGGCCGTCGCCCCGGCCCAGGGTCATGAGGGTGAGCC